>JAZTZV010000001.1:0-5072 GCA_045637645.1 Acutalibacteraceae bacterium
TCACAAAGTTGTTGAAATCGTTTGCATACCGCATCCTTGACGCTCATCGTTCTCACCTCAAGGATATTGTATGCGTTTATTCGCTACAGCGTATACGCAGTAGCGTACATAAAGTAAATTTGTTTCGTGTCCGTAGGGCGCGCAGACCCCTGCGCGCCGCATCGCCTCCCCTTGAAGCAAGGGAAGGTGCCGAGCGAACGCGAGGCGGAAGGGATTCCGTCACGAACAGCGCGACCGTTCCCCCTGCGGCATCGCCGAAAAAAACGGCGCGATTCGAACGATCGCGCCGTTTGATTTATCCTTTTTTCTTGGACATCGCTTTCATGCGCATTTCGTGCGACAAAATACGCTTGCGAAGACGAATGCTTTTCGGGGTCACTTCCACAAGCTCATCGTCGTTGATAAACTCAAGCGATTGCTCCAGCGACAAGACGGTGGGCGGCGTAAGGCGAAGTGCCTCGTCCGAACCCGCGGCGCGCATGTTGGTGACGTGCTTTTTCTTACAAACGTTGACGGTGATGTCTTCGTTTTTCGGGGATTGACCGACGATCATGCCTTCATACACCGGCACACCCGCGCCGACAAACATCTCGCCGCGATCTTGCGCGTTGTACAAGCCGTAGGCACTGGTTTCGCCCGTTTCATAGCACACAAGCGAACCTTGCACACGTTGCAGGATCTCGCCCTTGAACGGCTCATAGCCGTCAAACACGCTGTTCATGATGCCGTTGCCGTTGGTGTCGGTGAGGAATTGCTGACGGTAACCCATCAAGCCACGCGCCGGAATGCGGAATTCCAGATGGCTCGTACCGGTGTCACGCGTACCCATGTTGACGATTTCGGCTTTGCGAGAGCCGAGCTTTTCCATGACGGCACCGACGTACATCTCGGGCACTTCGATCATGAGAAGCTCCATCGGCTCAAGCGTCACGCCGTCTTCTTCTTTGAAAATCACGCGCGGATTGGACACCGCGAATTCATACCCCTCGCGGCGCATCGTTTCGATCAAAATCGACAAATGCAATTCGCCGCGGCCCGACACCTCAAACGCGTCGGTGGTATCGGTTTCGCGCACGCGCATGCTGACGTTGGTTTGCACCTCTTTAAACAAGCGGTCGCGCAGGTTACGCGAGGTGACAAACTTGCCTTCTTTTCCCGCGAAGGGGCTGTTGTTGACCATGAAGAGCATCGAGATCGTCGGCTCGTCGATGCGCACGAACGGCAACGCCTCGGGACAATCGGGCGAACACGCCGTCTCGCCGATGTTGATGTCCGCGATGCCCGACACGGCGATCAAATCGCCGACCGATGCCTCTTCGCATTCCACACGGCGAAGACCTTCGAATTGATAGAGCTTGCCGATACGTGCGGGGGTGTTTTTGCCGTTTTCGCGGCACAGCATAATGCCTTGACCGGTTTTGACGCTGCCGCGTTCCACGCGACCGACGCCGATGCGACCGGTGTATTCATCATAATCAATATTGGAGAACAAAATTTGAAGCGGGCCTTCGGGATCGCCCTCGGGCGCAGGGATATGCTCCAAAATTGCGTCGGTGAGCGGTTTCATATCGCCCTCACGCGCGGTCGGATCAAGCGACGCATAGCCGTCACGACCCGAGGCATACACCACAGGGAAATCGAGTTGATCATCCGACGCACCGAGCTCGATGAACAAATCGAGAATTTCGTCGATCACTTCGTCGGGGCGCGCACCGTCGCGGTCGATCTTATTGATGACAACGAGCGGTTTTTTACCGAGTCCGAGTGCTTTTTTGAGAACGAAACGCGTTTGCGGCATGCAACCCTCGAACGCATCGACCAGCAACAACACGCCGTCGACCATCAACAAAATGCGCTCCACCTCGCCGCCGAAATCGGCGTGACCCGGGGTGTCCACGATGTTGATTTTGGTGTCACCGACCATGATGGCGGTGTTTTTGGCAAGAATCGTGATGCCGCGTTCGCGCTCGAGGTCGCCCGAATCCATCACGCGCTCGGCAACTTGCTCGTTGGCGCGGAAGATGTTATTTTGACGAAGCAACTGATCCACAAGCGTCGTTTTGCCGTGGTCAACGTGCGCGATGATGGCGATGTTGCGTAACTTTTCAATCGTAGCCATAGATACCATTCCTTTAATTCGCAAATATATCGTCCTACAGTATAGAGCAAAACACCGTCGTTGTCAACATTCTTTCGACTTGACAAATCGCACGATTTCGGCATCAACGTCGACACCTGTCACGGCGGACAATTCTTTGGTTTGTGCGGAGGAATTGACCTCGCAGACAAGCACCGAGCCGTCCGCCTCCGTCAGCAGATCGACCCCCGCCACACCGCAACCGAGGATTTCGCAACACCGCACGGCGAGCGCTTCTTCTTCGGCAGTCGGCACATACGGTGTGCCGCTTCCTCCCGCGCCGACGTTGGCGCGAAAATCTCCGTCATTTTTGCGGATCATCGCGGCGACGACCTTGCCGCCGACCACATACAACCGCTTATCCGTGCCGCTCGACGCGGCAACAAAGCGTTGAAGCACAAACGGACGCGCCGCCATCGACGCGGCAAGCGCGCGCAATTCGGTAGGATCGTGCGCAAGATACACCTGACCGCCGAGCGAGCCGAAACATTCTTTCACAACAAGCGGATAGCCGAGAGCCTGTTCGGCGGCGGCAAGAAACGCCTCCCCCGCCTCATCGAACTGCACATACGTCATCGGGGCGACCCACGTGTCGATCATCGGGATGCCGTGGCCGCAAAGCACCAGTTGGGTAGCCGCTTTGTCATCGCACACGGCGACCGCCGCCGCCGTGTTATACAACCGCATGCCTGCCGCTTCCATCGCGCGTGCCAGGCGCACATCCTTGTCCCAAAACAACGCAAACGGTGCCGACTCGCCGACCACCGCCGCCGTGTCGGTCAAATGCGCGTACATAGCGGTATTCGGCACGGGCGTGAGCGTCATGCCTTCCTTTTGCGCGGCGGCAACCAACGACAGCACCCCCGCAGGCGGTGCGTCCTTGTTCCAAAAGCCGTTGTAAATGATGAGTCCTTGCATACGATCATCCTTTTCAAAAAACACAGGACTGTCACGTTAAAGACAATCTGCACCATCGCGCCAAGTCTCTTGGCTCCCCTTGTCAGGGAAGCCGACTGAGGGGTAGTGAAACACACACCAACGTGCCGTTTCTCTCCCTCCGTCTTCGGCTCTGCCGAAGCCACCTCCCTCATCAGAGGGAGGCAAGAATCGGTTCACGGTTTCTTGTGCAAACTCTCTTTAACGCGACAGCCCCGTATCCTATGTTTTTATTTCTTCGTCAGGGTGAAGCTGGTCGCTTCGAAGTCCCACAGATGCTTGAGCGCAACGCCCGCATACATCAGCTCGTCGCCGCCGAAATCGGCATCGAGCTCGTCAATGTGATACACCGCGTCGGGATCGAGACCCTTGAACTTGAGGACCTTGATCGGGTCGGCAGGCAGGTTGAGTTGACGGACATACACAGCGAACGCCTTGCTCTTATCGGGCAGGACAAACATCCACGCGCAAGCGTTGGTGTTGAACGGATTGACAAGGCGGTAGAAGTCGCCTTGCAGCACCATGTCGCTGACCGCACGGTAGCGATCGGTTTGGGTCTTGATTTGCGCACGCTCTTCGTCGGTCAGGTGGAGCGGATTGAGCTCATAGCCGAACGACGCACTCATCGCGACAAGCGCGCGGGTGTTGTAAGGCGTGACGCGGTTCATTTGATGGTTCGGCGACGCGGACAGGTGCGCGGTCATCGCTTGGGGCGGATAGCACATCGAGGTGCCGTATTGAATCTTCAAGCGCTCGATCGCATCCGAGTCGTCGGAAGTCCAAATCTGCGGTTGATAGTAGAGAATACCTGCGTCGAAACGACCGCCGCCGCCCGAGCAACCCTCAAACACAACATCGGGGAATTCTTTGACAAGGTAATCCATGAAGCGATAGAGGTTGAGGACAAAGCGGTGGAAGATCTCGCCTTGTTGATCGGCGGGGAACGCCGTCGAGAACACCTCGGTGAAATGACGGTTCATATCCCACTTGACGTAGGAGATGCGGTTGTTACGAAGCACGTCGCCGACCGTCTTGCACAAATATTCGAGCACTTCCTCACGCGAGAGGTCGAGGATGAGCTGTTGACGACCGCGGCAGAACGGACGGCCGTCGCCCTTGAGTGCCCAATCGGGATGCGCACGATACAGGTCGCTGTCTTCGGAAATCATCTCCGGCTCAAACCACAAGCCGAAGGTCATGCCTTGCTCTTCGCACTTCTCGATGAGCGGAGTCAAACCGTTGGGGAGCTTGCCCGTGTGGACAAACCAATCGCCAAGCGAGCTGTTGTCGGTGTCACGATGACCGAACCAGCCGTCGTCGAGCACGAAGGTGTCGATGCCCAGACCCTTACAGCTCTCGATGATGCCGAGCAGTTTCTCTTCGTCGAAATCAAAGTAGGTCGCTTCCCAGTTGTTGACAACGATGGGACGGCGCACATTGCGTTTCTTGGTGTGACCCAGATGATAACGGAACGCGTTGTGGAAGTTTTGGGACATTTTGTTCATGCCCTCGTGCGTGAACGTCATCACCGCTTCGGGGGTGACAAAGCTGTCGCCGGGAACGAGTTTCCACGAGAAGTCCGCAGGATGGATGCCCATTTGCACACGCGCGCCGCCGAACGGATCGACATCCGCAAGACCGATCCAGTTGCCGCTGTAAATCAGCGCGACACCGTACGCGTTGCCGCGATCTTCATCGGTGTTTTTCTCCACAAAGGAGATGAACGGGTTGTGGTGGTGGCTCGAAGTGCCGCGGCGGCTGCCGACGGATTGGATGCCGTGACGAAGCGGGGTGCGATCGATTTGACGCTCGCGGATGTGCGTGCCGTACAAACCGATCATGTCGTAATCGCCGATGGGCAGATCCATGCTCATGCTGAGCGCGCGATTGACAAAAATCGCGCCTTCGGAGTTGTTGACGATCTTCGCGCTTCTGGCGATGACGTCGATGTCTTCAAACACAACATAGCGAAGCACCCCTTCCACGCCGCTGAACGCAT
>JAZTZV010000002.1:0-31609 GCA_045637645.1 Acutalibacteraceae bacterium
GTTTTCGTCGGTGATGACACCGTTCTTGAGCGGCACGTTGAAGTCGCAGCGCACAAGCACTTTTTGACCCTTCACATTGATATCGTCCACAGTTTTCTTGTTGAGAGCGTTCATTGACAAGACATCCTTTCTCAATTTGAATTATTGTTAAAATAAAGACAATGTCCCAATTCCTTATTTTATAATATTTTCCTCTAATTTGCAAGTATTCAAGCGGTTTTTTAGAAAAATTTTTTCGCCGGCAAATCTTTTGACTTTTTGTGCAAATTATGCTAATATAAAAAACAAGAAGAAATCGTCATCGATTTCGTTTCGTTGGTTTCAAAAACCATAAAGGATGTGAACGTTATGAACGAACGCGAGCAAGCGTTGCACGATTGGATCAACTGCACCGGCGCTCTTGAGCTGATGCCGTGGGCGAGTTTCCCTGAGCTTGATTTGTACATGGATCAAGTCATTACGCTGATGAATCGCCAACTCGAGCATTTGAGCGTGGACTCCGACCGCCCGCTCACGCCGAGCATGATCAACAACTACGTCAAAGACGGTGTGATGCCGCGCCCCGAGCAAAAGAAATACAACCGCGAGCATTTGACGGTGCTGTCGTTGATTTGCATGCTCAAGCCCGAGTTTACACTTCCCGAAATCCGCGAATTAGTCAATGCTCTCGGGGTATCGTTCTCAACCGAGGAATTGTACGACGCGTTTTGTAAAGCGCAAACGGCGCACTTGCGCGAAGCCGTGGCTCAACTTGAGCCGTTCGAAACGATGAGCCGCGCCGAACGCTATCTGCTGGCGATGGATCTTGCGCTCGAAGCGAACGCCAAGCGCATCGCGGCGGCGCGCCTGCTGTCGTCTCTTGCAACCGAAGACGACAAGCCGCAAGACGAGAAAAAAGAGAAAAAGAAAAAGAAGAAAGACACGACCGATCCCGCATAACAACACTTGACAGGAGGTTTGTGACATTATGTTTTTCGGAACTATAGATTGGGAATCCCTTTTTTGGCAAACCCTCGTTATGGTCATCATTCTGGGGTATATTCTCCTTGCCTTCTTTGTGTTTTTCGGCATACCGCTTCTTTCTGTGGGTGCTTTTGTTGCCTGTCTTGTCCTTTTTTTCACAGCCCCCAAAAAGAGCAAGAAGAAAACCCTGTGGGGTATATTGTCCGTTATAGCGGGCGTTGCTTCCGCCGGAATCATCACTCTGGCGACGTATTTCATCATACAGCTTTGCACCACGCCGATCACGTTTATGTAAAGACATCTCTGCAAGCACCGTTTGACAGGAGGTTTTTCGTATGGACTGGGATTCTTTCGGATTATTGCTTCAAACCGTTACCGCAATGGCTTATTGGCTCATGTTCATTCTTGTCTTTTTGGGCATCCCCGTTATCGGTTTGCTGGGCTTATTCTCCTGCACTGTCCTGTGTATAGCCGAAAAACGGGACAAAAAGAAAAAAGTGCTGTTCGGAGTGCTGTCACTTCTTTCGGGCTCTACCCTCGCCCTTTACATCGGTATGATTGTGTATTTCACTACGCATCTTGCCAACACCCCGATCACGTTTATGTGAGGTGACATGATGAATCATACCCTGTATTTATGGCTTGTATCCGTCACGCTCGGTGTGTGCCTGCTGGGCACCGCCGCCATGCTGATGTACACCTTGGATGCGTATGAGCATTCCTCCATCATCTATTACATTGCCTCGGAATGGTGGTGATCCTGTTATGAAACGCACTTTGCAAATTTTGTCCCTTGTGTTGATCGTTGCCGTGTTCGCCACCTTCAACGGCGGCATTTACGTACTGGTCACATCGCGTTGCGGCGGACTGACCGATCGTCACGCCGATGCCATCATGCCCGCCGATTATGTGCCGTTTGATCCGCAGGCACCGCTTGCGCGACTGAACGGCACGGCATCACTGTCGCTCACGGAAAATTTACCCGTGCTTGACGGCGCGGCGGCATTGCTTCCCGTGTACGCGGCATTTGCCGAGGCGGTATACCCGTCCGATTCCTGCACCTTTGACGGCGATGATTACACCGCCGACAGCGCCATGCAGTTTCGCAACACCCTGCGCGCCTACACCGCTGTGGTTGACGGCGATGCCGACATCGTGTTTTGCGCCGCACCTTCGCAGGCACAGCAGGATTATGCCGCCGAGCAGGGCGTGGAGCTGAAACTGACTCCCATCGGCAAAGAGGCATTTGTGTTTTTGGTGAACGAAAAGAATCCTGTTGACTCGCTGACAACCGACGAGATCCGCGGCATCTTTCTGGGCGAATACACCAACTGGAGCGAACTCGGCGGACCGTACCGTCCCATCAACCCGCTCGAACGCATCGAAGGAAGCGGCAGTCAAACCACCTTGGAAGCCTTTCTCGGACAGGAACCCGCGCCGCGCCGTCCGTTCGCATTTTTAGGTGGCTCGATCGGATTTTCGTTTCGCTATTACACCACCGATATCATCCAAAACAGCGGCGTGAAATTGCTGTCGGTGAACGGGGTGTATCCGAGCGAAGACAACATCCGCAGCGGCGCCTACCCCATCACCGTACAATTTTATGCGGTGACCCGTGCCGATAACGACAATCCGCATGTCGACGCGATGCTCGATTGGATTTTGTCCGATGAAGGACAGCAACTCATTGAGCAAACCGGTTATGTCGGGCTTTTATAACCACGCAACTCCTTCGCACGACGCGGGGGAGTTTTGTGCATCGACGACCTTTTAACTTTTAAAACACCAACGGAGCGTGATGAAACATGTATGAACTGATCCAAGTCAGCGAACACGGTTATTATGTAGACTGCCCTTCCAAAATCGGAATCGTGACACTCGACGACGGCGGTGTGTTTTTGATCGACAGCGGCAACGATAAGAACGCCGCCAAAAAAGTGCGCGGTATCCTGCAAACACAGGGATGGCAGTTGCGCGCGATTTTGAACACCCATTCGCACGCCGACCACATCGGCGGTAACGCGTTTTGGCAAGAACAAACGGGTTGTCCGATCTACGCCCCCGGCATGGAACAGGCGTTTGTTTGTCATCCCGTTCTCGAGCCGCTGTCACTCTTCGGCGGCAATCCGCCCGCGGCACTGCGCGGCAAATTTTTGATGGCACAGCCGAGCGTCGCCAAACCGTTGACCGACGCGCCGTTGCCGCCGTACATGGAGATCGTGCCGCTTGTCGGACACACGCCCGATATGGTCGGTTTTCGCGTGGACGATGCGGTGTTCTTGGCGGATTGCCTTTCTTCCCCGCAAACCCTCGAAAAATACCGCATCGGCTATCTGTGGGATGTGCCGCAATATCTGAACACACTCGAAACCGTCAAAACGATGCGCGCGTCGATATTTGTGCCGTCGCACGCCGTAGCAACGACGGACATCGCACCACTTGCCGATCTCAACATTCAAACCGTGCGCGACATCGCCGCACACATTCTGCGACTTTGCCAAACACCCACCGACTTCGAAACCTTGCTGACCGCATTGTTCAACGACTACGGACTGACGATGAGCATCGAGCAATATGCGCTGGTCGGCAGTACCGTGCGCTCGTATTTGTCATGGCTCAAAGACAGCGGCACTGTCAATGTGTACGTGAAAGACAACCGTTTGCTTTGGAAAACCGAGGTGACTGTCGCATGAAACAGGAAATCCTGACCTTACTCGATCGCATCCGTTCCCTCTCTCCCGACAGCACGAATACGCTCCCGCAAAACACGTTTTTCCTCGACGACAACCATGTGCTTTGCTGTGAGCGCGAAACAGGTGAATCGCGGCATCCGTACGACGCCGACGGCTTGGTCGTGTGGGCATATTCGTCGGGACAAATCACCGCCTGCGAATCGACGCTTCACATTTTCAAAGCCTCCAATTCCACCGAAGACCCCAACCTCAATTTTTTCGGCGGATTGCCTTTTGAAGACGGTTGGTTCCCCGTCGCGTTGCAAAACGCCAACCGCCAACTGTTTGAACCGTTCGCCATCGAACGCTATG
Organism: Acutalibacteraceae bacterium; assembly: GCA_045637645.1. GTDB lineage: Bacteria > Bacillota > Clostridia > Oscillospirales > Acutalibacteraceae > RGIG1959. The sequence continues at coordinate 4,008 of JAZTZV010000002.1, forward strand.
TCGTGTTTGCGCCCAAGCACGCGTATTATCTCGCGGTGACAAAAGACGTCGTGTTTGCCCTTCGCCTGCACGTCAGCCGCGACAAACACATCCACCTCGCATTTTCCGCCGTCAACCTCTCCGACGAGCCGCAAACCGTCTATCTCGCCTCCTGCATCGAGCCGCGCTTGCTGACATGGGAAGAAGAGAACTTTTGGGATCGGATGCGATTTTGCAGCGAACGCACCGAAAACGGCTTCTTACTTCACGCGGACGACAATTGGCTTGTCGTCAATCAAGCGACAAACGGCGGCAAGGAACTCGCCGCTTGTCACAGCGCCGGACGAAGCAGTTTTCTCGGCAAAAACGGTCGCGGCTTCACAAACGCCTCGCCGCTTCGCACGGGCAAGCTGTTGCACGAGCACCCCGCCGCCAACACGGCGGATATGGCGGTCGCCGCCGATCTTGTACAATACATCTTGCAAGCGGGCGAAATCGTTCGCCGCGAATACGATTTGTCGTATTATTTTGGCAAGGAAGAGGCTATCGCGGCAAGTCGGATGCCCGTCGGCATGACCGCCGTTGATCGCACGCTGTTTTTGGAAGAACGCGACGACCTTGCATCCCTTGAAAGAATGACCGTCCGTTTCGACGATTTTCGCGGCATCGATCCGACGCTGTTCAATCGCTTTTTGCGACGCGTGCAAAAGCAAGTCTCCTTTTGCGCGCTCGGCAAAAATTATGCCGGCCCGCTCATCGGGGTGCGCGACGTGATGCAACAGCTGGAAGCGTCGCTGATGTGGCAACCGAACGAAAGCCGCGACAAGCTCGTCACCGCCATGAAGTATATTCTCGAAAGCGGTCGTCCGCCGCGTCAATTTTCCGTTCCCGCCGACCCCGAGGCGATGCCGATGATGGATTTGCGTCGCTTCATTGATCAAGGCGTATGGGTCATCGACGCGTTTTACACCTACCTCTGCTTCACGGACGATTGGAGCATCCTCGACGAAGTCTGCTCCTACTATATCCCCGCTCCCGACAACTCCCATATTGTCGGCAAAAGCGACCGTCACGACAGCGTGCTTGACCACCTGCTTCGCATCATGGATTATCTCGGCTCCAAGCTCGACCCCGAAACGGGATGTTTGCTGGCACTTCACGGCGATTGGAACGACGCGCTCGACGGACTCGGAAAATCCGCCGATCCCGCAAAGCTCTACGGCAACGGCGTGAGCGTCATGGCGTCGCTCCAGTTTTACCGCAACTGCGCGCAGATGGACATCATCCTGACCATGGTGGGCGGTCACGAAGACAAACGCGCGGAGTATCTTGCCTACGAACAAACGCTCAAAAACGGTTTGCTCGCCCACGCGATCGACACCGACCGCGGCGGCAACAAACGCATCGTGCACGGCTGGGGCGACAAGCAACGCTACAAAATCGGGTCATTCGCCGACCCTGACGGCGCGTCGCGCCGCAGTCTCACCGCCACCGCCTTTTGGGCGATCAGCGGCATGTGCATGCACACGCCCGAACTGTACGACAGTCTCACAAACGACTTGCTTCACATGCGGTCGCGCTACGGACTCAAAACCTTTGACGTTCCCTTCGCGCGCGACATGTTCCCCTTTGTCGGTCGACTCGCCACCATCACCCCCGGCACCTACGAAAACGCCGCCGCGTACGTTCACGCGAGTTTGTTCGGCGCGACAGCGCTGTTTTGCCTCGGGCAAAGCGAAGCGGCATGGGAGGAACTGATACGTTCGATCGTCCTCACCCATCCCGATTGCACCAAAACGCCGTTCGTCATGCCCAATTCCTATTGCGACAGCGAGGATTATTGCATGCAAGGCGAATCGATGGGCGATTGGTACACAGGAAGCGGCGCGGTGCTTCTCAAAACGCTTGTCCGCCACGGCTTCGGCATCATCCCCACACCCGACGGACTCGTGATCGCGCCCGCAAAAACCATGCCGTTTGACCGCGCAAGCATCTCCCTTTCCGTCAAAAGGCATCCGCTGACGGTTTGCTACGAAAACCGCAAGCAAGGCAAACGCACCGTCACCGTCAACGGCAAGCCGCAAGTGACCATGCGCGAATCTTTCACGGACACCGACATGTTTTTCAAGCACACATCCGAACTTTTCGACAATATGACGATCGTCATTACCGATTGACAAAAAATCCCCTGTGAGTTTTTCAAAACTCACAGGGGATTTTGTAATTCTTATTCGAATTCGTCTTTGCTGTTGAATTTTTGGAAGATCATCGGAGCGCGGAACACCCTTGCGCCTCTCCCACAAAAGCACGTAACAAATCCTTTACAATTATACGCTTGACAAACCGAAGAGACCTTGGTACAATTTAACTGTACTAGTTGTCATAGTACAGTTAGAACAGAAAGGAGAGGTCGCATGTTCGTTTTGGATCCCATGTCGCGCGTGCCGATTTACGAGCAGTTGTGCGAACAGGTGGAAAAGCTCGTGCTCTGCGGCGTGTTGACAGAGGGTTATCAGCTTCCGTCCGTGCGGGCACTGTCGTGCGAATTATCGGTCAACCCCAACACCGTGCAAAAGGCGTACACCGACCTTACACAAAAAGGCATATTACACGCCGTTCCCGGAAAAGGTTGTTTCATCGCCCCGCAAGCCGCTGCGCTGTTGAAAGCCGATCGCCGCACACGGCTGACGGCATTCACCGAACTGACCCGCGAATTGCAACTGGCCGGCGTTTCCAAAGAGGATCTGCAAGCCGTTCTCGATACGGTTTATCTTGAAAGGAGTGATGTGTGATGTTGCAAGTCACCGATTTAACCAAGCGCTTTGGCAAATTCACGGCGCTTGACGGCATTTCCTGCACCGTGCCCGACGGGTGTATTTACGGCTTGGTCGGCTCCAACGGCGCGGGCAAATCCACGTTCTTGCGCACCGTTTGCGGCATTTATCGCGCGGACAGCGGTGACGTGCTGTTTGACGGACAACCTGTTTTTGAAAATCCGCAAGCAAAGCAAAACATGGTGCTGGTGCCGGATGAACTGTTCTTTTTGTCGGGCTCCACACCGCTTCGCATGGAAAAGCTGTATCGTGCGGTGTATCCGACGTTTGACAGCGAGCGTTATCATCAGCTTCTCGAACAATTCCGCTTGCCCCCGAAAAAGCCGCTGTCGGCATTTTCCAAAGGCATGCGTCGCCTGACTGCCACCGCCTTGGCACTGTCGGTTAAACCCAAACTGCTGTTTTTCGACGAGACCATGGACGGACTCGATCCCATCATGCGCCACGTTGTCAAAAGCATCCTTGCCGACGATGTTGCCTCGCGCGGCACATCGGCGGTGGTGGTTTCTCACTCGCTTCGTGAGCTCGAGGATCTGTGCGATCAACTCACCTTACTGCATCAGGGCGGTATTGTGCTGGAACGCGACGTGACCAATCTGAAAACCTCGGTGTTTAAGATTCAGGTCGCCTTCGCCGAGTCCTTTGACCGCACAAAATTTGAAGGGCTTAACATCGTGCATTATGCCCAGCAAGGGCAGGTCGCCAACTTCATTGTCGGCGGCGACCGCGAGCAAACCGAAGCCGCCTTGCGCGCCTTGACACCGTTGCTGCTGGAAGTCCTGCCGCTCACACTCGAAGAAGTGTTTACCTACGAACTGCAAGCGCGAAACTATGATTTTCAAACGATGATCGGAGGTGACGCCACATGACAAAAGTCTTGATTCACGGCGGTTTATACCGCGAAACGATGCGGCGTTTGCGCCTGCCTGCCCTGGTGATGCTGATACTGTTCACCGTGTTCGATTTGATCAGTTTTGACTCGCCTCTCCCGACGAACGCTTCTGTTGCATTTACTACCATTCACCTATCCTTATATTGGATCCCCTTTATCGCACCGTTCTTATTGACACTTCTTGCTTTCCGTTTTCAAAGCAAACGACGTGAGAGCGATTTTTACCACAGCCTGCCTTTCAACCGCATCACGCTGTCGTTGTCTATGCTTGCCGCTATCGCCACATGGTGCGCGGTGATCATTATCGGTTCTTCCGTTCCGATGACATCGATTTATGTTATCAACACACTCTTTAACGGCGGTGCCCCCGCACTTCTTACCTTTCTTTTAAGCGCGATGCTCACAACCACCGCCTCATTCCTGTCTTCTTTGTTTGTGATGTCCCTGACATTTTTGGCGAGCACATTGTGCGGCAACACGGTCTCCGTTGTTTTTACAATCACCATTGTATGGCTTGCCCCCTCTTTCATTACAGAAGCACTATCCACAGCTTTGAGAATAATGGTACCGATTTTACCCATCAATGAAAACACATTGCACCCTAGTCACTTTAATCTGTTGTACGCTGACTATGAGTCTCTTGCCGCATGGATTGGTACATCGGTGCTGATCGCGGCGATGCTTGCGATCGGACTGTGGGCGACCAAACGTCGCCCCAGCGAAACCGCCGGTAGCTCCACCGTCACTCCGTCACTGCAAATCGTCCTGCGATTGTTGTGTGCTCTTACCTGTTGCTTGCCGGCAATATATTCTCTCCTTGTCTACGGTACATGCGATATCGGAATCTTTTTGTTGGCAATTGTTGTATATTTTCTGTACGAATTGTTCACTACCCGCAAAGTGAAGAACCTGCTTAAAGCGATTCCGTGGTTGGGGGTGTTGGCGGTTCTCAACTTAGTGTGCATTCTCACCATCAACCTGATTGCCACCGGTGCACTGTCTTTTACCCCCACCCCCGATCAAGTGGACAGCATCTCCCTCATCTCATTGGAATCCAGCCATGAAATGCCATACCACAACAACCATATCGGCGCCCACGCACAAACCAACCTTTACGACGAATATGCCAAGAACGATCTTGTGACCGAAACACCGTTGTTCCCGAATCAAAACTCGGAATTCTATGGCATTTGGTCTGCTTTCTATGAAGAGAGCGACTGCCGTAAAGTCCGTGTCACAGACGAAACGTGCATCCGAGATGCGTGCAACGCACTGGCATTGTCCGTCAACGATCTCAAAACGGGGTATTACGCGAGTAAAACCATTAAGGACAACGCCTATCAAAAGGAATGGGCCGTCTACGAAGTTCAAGTGGATTTCCATGTTGGTGCCGTCACCCATTCGCGTTTGATTTATCTGACCGATTCCCAATTGGAAGCATTGTTGCGTCAAATCGATAAAACGGAGCCATTGCCGACAACACTCATCGGCTACAGTCCGTTGCTGTAATTTGAACACTTTGTGCGCACTGCAATTTCAAAGAAAGCGATGTGCAAGAAGGCGACCGGTATTCTCTCGAAAGCCAAAACGAATGGCTCGACGGTCACATTATGTTTTACAACTACACCCTCTACTATTTCGATATGAATGCGCAAACGCTGTACTACTTCCCTCACAACATCTGAATCAAAAAGAGAAACGCCCGGCTGTTCCGAGTGGAACAGGCGGGCGTTTTTTCATCTTATTCGAATTCGTCTTTGCTGTTGTATTTTTGGAAGATCATCGGGGCGCGATCGAAGAATTCGCGGTTGAGCGAATAATAAATCGTGCGACCTTCGTTGCGCGCGATCAACATGCCCGCTTGCATCAGCATCTCCAAATGATAGTGCGTGGCAGTCATGGACAGTTCCAAACGTTGCAACAATTGTTGGGCGGTGATTTCCTTTTCCGCCAAAAGCAGTTGCAGGATCGTGACGCGTTTTTCTTCGCTGATCGCCTTGCCGATCTTGACGATATCGGGTTGAATGGCTTCGCCGATAAGCATGGCCATACGCGCCGAATAATCGAAACCGAGAATCATGAACGCTTGCTCGCCGCCCATGTAACGCACGGCATTTTTGCCGACGAGCATCACACTGTACGTCAGCTCGCAGTCCTCGTCCTCCATCGAACGACCGTGGCATTGGAGCATGTAATCGGCGATGTCTTGGCTTTTGATCGTTTTCTTAACTTGATCGATCTTCGCGCGGTTTTCTTTGTAGAACGCTTGCATTTGTTGCAAACGGTCTTCAAACGAAGAGATCAGCACATCATAATACGGCGTCGCATCCACCGACATGGCAAGCAGATGGAACTTCACCGCCGGCGACACCTCAAGCGCCGCGATCTCTTTGACAAGCGTCGCTTGATCATCGGCGTTCAAACCGTAAAATGCGTACAACTCCGTGTGAAGCGTTTGGGCATCGGGAAGATAACCTTTGACCGATTCGGTCGAAAATTCGTGTTTGCTGAACAGATAGCCGAACACTTTGGTAAACGCAAACGAGCGTTTTTGCGCCACTTCAAAGAACACGCACAATTCCTCTGCGGGAGTGGTGAATTTCGCAAGGCACTCGCGGAAATAACGCAGATCTGCCGCGCGCTTTTTGGGGTTGATGAAATTTTCGAGATTGTCAGGTGTATCGATATTAAAGTGCAGCAAATAGCTGAAAATCACATCGGAATACATGCCCGGCTCCATTTGATAACGAATACTCATGTTGGTATCCTCCTTTTTATGTTCCCGCGTTCACACGCGGCTTTTTTGATATATACCACAAGACCGATCAAAACAGTCCTTGTAACCACGTCCAAAAACTCGACCACCACGTCGCGACGGTCGACACGATCACTTCGAAAATATTCCCGCTTGCACCACTTTGTTCCTCAAGCGCACGGTACGCCGCCGTCATCGTGCCCGAATAGGTCGCGCCCGTTGCACGCGCGGTGTTTAACTCCGCTTGCGCGATCGCGAGCACATCGGCGGGTGCTTTCCCTGACTTATCGATAAGATCTTGCATCTCGTCGACGGTCACATATTGCGAAGCGTACTCCTCACCGAGCACGGTCGTTTCCAAGAACTCGATCAGCGCATCCGCCGCCGCACGATGTTCTTCCTCGTTCGGGTGACCTGCGCCGCCGCTGGTGCCGCGAGGCAGTTCGACATAATAATAGCCGTTTTCGGCGCCGCCCAAATCCTCGATAATGGTTTGCAGGCCGCTTCGGTAGCAAATGCCCATCATGCCCGTCGCCCACACGATCTTCGCGTCGGGATTGCGTTCGCGCACGATGTTGATGAGGTTTTTCATGCCCGCAAGCACGGTTGCGTCGCGCACACCTTTGTTACGCGCCGCCGAGGAATCGTTCGTACCGAGATTGATCACAACGATGTCCGCCGTGCGTTCAAACGCCCATTCGTTTTCGCGGTTGTGATGGAACGCGGTTTTTTCATACATATCCTGCATGTTCACACCGTCGGTGTTCCAACCGACCTCAGCGCCGTAACCGCTGGTACAACACACTTGAATGTCCATGCCGAGTTCTTTGGCGGTCAAATAGGCGTAGCTTTTGGTGCCCGCTTGACGCACGGGGTAATCAATAGGATCGCCTTCATCGGCATACGAAAACGGATACGCGCCGTAACCGGTGGTGATGGAATCACCGACAAACTCAATGAGCATCGGAGCGTCGAGAAGCGGTGTCATCGTACCGTTGAGCGTAATGCTCACAAACTCGCAATAGGCGTTGATTTCTTCGGTTTCACGCAAAATCTCAATGCGGTGCATGCCGGGTTCGAGATCCTCGCACACCGTCAACGTATCCGTGACCGAACGATTTTTGAGACGGTGATTGAGTTCCACACGCTTGTGCATCTCACCGTCCACATACACAATGAAATATTGTGCATCGAACAAATTCCGCTGACCTTTGACCATCAGCTCAATATCGCCCGAGCAATCGCTGTAAAACGCGATGCCCGATGCGGTTGTATGCGGTACGATTGCCGTGGTCGTCACATCCGTGCGACCGACCAGTTTGACCGATTCGGCATACTCCGCGAGCGGATAGGTCGTCTCGCTGTCCTCCGCCGTCACCGCCATCGGCACACAGCCGAGCAGGATCAACAGCGCAAGTAGGCAAGACACGATCTTCATCGTTCGTTTCATACCGTTAACACTCCTTTATTTTTGGCGAGACAACGCCATCGTTCCGAAAAAGACCGCCGCCGCACACAGCACGATCATCGGTCCCGTCGCAACGTCGTTATAATACGACAGCAGCAAGCCGAGAACGCCCGCAAACAAGCCGAACACCAACGACAGCACATGATAACTGCGCATCGAGCGCGCCACATTCCGTGCCGCCGCCGCGGGGAGGATCAGCATCGCGTTGATGATGAGCAAGCCGACCCAACGGATCGCCAACATCACCACGACCGCTACCGCCACGACAAATAAGCGATCATACAACCATGCCGCCACGCCATGACTCTTGGCAAGCGTCGGGCTGATGCTCAGCGCCAAGAAGCGGTTGAAGCACAACACCCACAAGATCACGACCGCCAACAGCGCCGCCGCCAAAACCCAAAGTTGATCCACCGTGATGTTCAAAATATCGCCGATGAGCAAGCTTTGGTAATTTTGAAAACCGCCGCCGCGTGTGAGCAAGACAAGACCGAGTGCCACTCCGCACGCCGAAAACACACCGATCACGGTGTCTGTGCTTCCGAGGCGAGAATGCCGCACACGATTCATCAGCAACGCAAACACGATCGCAAACACGACCATCGACACTTGATAGTGCCCGATGCCGAGCAACACGCCGATGCCGACACCCGTCAGCGCCGAATGTCCGAGCGCATCCGAGAAAAACGACATGCCGTTGTTGACCACCATGGTGCCGAGGATCGAAAACAGCGGCATGATCAGCAGAATCGCCAACAACGCCTGCCGCATGAACGCATACTCCCAAAAGGATAACACAATCTCCATCGTCACGGTGCCTCCTTTCGCGCTTCAACCGGAAACGCACGCGCAAACGCTTCGGTGGCGAACACCGCTTTGGGCGTACCCGTCGCCGCCACACGTCCGTTTTCCAGCAAGATCACGCGGTCGGCATGATCGCGTACGAACGCAAGATCGTGCGAGATCAGCACCGTGAGCATATCCTGCTCGCGCAGGGTATCGATCAAACGATAGAACGACAGCAAGCCTTCGCTGTCAACGCCCGACACGGGTTCGTCAAGCAACACCAAATCGGGATTTTTCCACGTCGCGAGCGTGAGCAACACACGTTGCAATTCACCGCCCGACAATTCGCCGACACGCTTGTCGATCAATTCCTCCGCGCCGAACATCGCCAAATGCGTCTTGAGGCTGTCGATCGTTTTGCGACTGCGCGGCAAAAACACCGGTAAGCGCGACGTGTAACACAACAACATATCCCTCACCGTTGTCGGCGAGCTTTTGTCCAATCCGAGCGCCTGCGGCACATAGCCGCAACGCGGTTTGTGCGGTGTCGGTTCACCGCCGTGACCGCTGAACGTGATACTGCCGCTGTACCGCAGTTCCCCGACCAGCGCTTTCATCAACGTGGATTTGCCCGCGCCGTTGCGACCGATGAGCACCGTCAACTCGCCGCAATGCGCGTGAAGCGCCACGTGATCCAAAATCGTGCGGCCGCCGAGCACCACCGTCAAATCTTCAACCTGTAAGCAGTGCAGACCGCAGGTTCCTTTATGACTCATTCGACGCTCACCGCCTCCCAATCTTGACACAGCCGTGTCATCGCGGCAAGCCAACTGTCCGCCGCGCCGTCACCGCTGACGCAGGTGTCCGCCGTCAACACAAGCGGTTGCGACACAAGCGATTGCAAATATACATAGCCGACGGTTTCGTACTGCGAATCGTACAAAAACATCGCGGTTTCTTCGTCGTTCAGCGCCGCTTCGGCGCGTTTGATTGCATCGGTCGACACACCGCTGTCTTCTCCGACATTCAATGACGCCGCCACTTGAAGCCCGAGATCCTCCGCCAGATACGCGAGCGAATCGTGAAACACGATCGTGTCGGTTTGCAAAAACGGCTGTGCCGCTTGTTGCATCCGTTGCCACACCGTGTGGATGCTTTCAATGTACGCGGCGGCGTTTTGTTCATATTCCTCGGCGTGGGTCGGGTCAGCTTGCATCAAGCCGTCGCGCAACATCTCGATTTGTGTGCGATAGCGTCGCGGCGACACCCACACATGCGCATTCATCGCTTCGGTTTCATCCGCAGAATGTTCGTGTCCGTCCTCTTCATGCACATGCTCGCTTTCGAGAAGCGGCATGCCGTTTGTGAGATCAATCACCGTGAGATCCGTTTCCTGCGCAAGCACCGCGTCCAAAAACGGTTCCGCACCCGCGCCGTTCATCACAAACACATCCGCACTCGACAGCGTCTTTCGATCTTGCGGTGACATTTGGTAATCGTGCAAACAGCCGACTTGTCCGTCGACCATGTTGATGACCTCGACGCCGTCCACGCCGCCCGCCACGTTCAGCGCGGCGATGTACACGGGATAAAAACTGGTCACCACGCGCACCGTCTCTTCGTTCTCGGACGGCGCGGTCGCGTCGTCGGATCCGAACCGCGAACGCGGTGCCGTGAACACCGTGATACCCACGCCGAGAAGCGCGATCACCAGCAACATCGCCGTCACCTGTAGATATAACGTTCGTTTCATATATCGTCTCTTTTCTTTGAAAAGTGTATATTTCGACAATCTATACTCTATTGTACAATGAACCTTTGAAAAAATCAAGAATAATATGAACATTTATTCCATTTTTTTAGAACAAAAGTCGCCGTGCCACGGTTTCCCGCAGACACGGCGACAGATTTCGATTTTTTATGACAGCGTAATGCACCCTTGCGGGCAGACTTCGGCGCATTTTCCGCATGCGGTGCACACCGCAGGGTCAATCTCAGCAAGATGATCCGTCACCTTGATTGCACCCGCTTCGCACACTTTTTGGCATTTCATACACCCGATGCACGCGGCTTTGCACGCCTTGCGCGCCACCCCGCCCTTGTCGCGGTTGCGACACCTGACGACCGCCGCTTCGCGGTTTTGCTCCGTCACACTCAACAACTGCTTCGGGCAAGCGGCAACGCATTGCCCGCACCCGACGCAACGCGTCGCGTCGACGCTCGCGATGCCGTTTTCAAGCGAGATCGCCTTATACGCGCACACCGCCGCGCAATCGCCGTAGCCGAGGCAACCGAAGCGGCAACTTTTATCGCCGCCGTAAAACTTGTTTGCCGCGGCACATGAAGGAACACCGCGATAGACATGTGTCTTGTCGGTCACACCGTCGCAACCCGCACAATGCACGCGAGCCGCTTTTTTGACAACCGTTCCCGATGCACCGAGGATCGCACCTGTCGTGGCGGCAACCTCGTCACCGCCCGGCGAGCACAAACCGATCGGCGCGCCGTCATGCGCCATCGCGGCGGCATAGCCCTCACAACCCGAATAGCCGCACGCGCCGCAGTTCGCGCCGGGGAGAGCCTCTTTGAGTTTCTCCACCGTTTCATCCTTCGGAACAGCGAACACAACCGACGCGATCGCCAAGATCAACCCCGCCGCCAGCGCCAAAACGCCGACCACCGCCACCGCGATACCGATTTCCGCCAACATATGCGGCATATGTGTTCACGTCCTTTCATCATTCAAATAAACCTTGGAATCCAAGGAACGACAGCGACACAAGCGACGCGGCAATCAGCGTCGACGGAATACCCTTCAAGCCTTTGGGGATATCCGCCGTTTCGAGCCGCTCGCGCACGCCCGCAAACATCACCATCGCCAGCAAAAAGCCGAGTCCGGCACCGAGCGTGTTGCACATCGATTGCACAAACGTGTAACCCTCGTCGATGTTCAAAATCGTCACGCCGAGCACCGCGCAGTTGGTGGTGATCAGCGGCAAATAAATACCGAGCGATTTGTGGAGCGGCGGCAAAAACTTTTTAAGCACGATCTCCACAAGCTGTACAAGCGCGGCGATGATCAAAATGAACACGATCGTCTGTAAATAGCCGAGATCGAAACGATCCAGCACAAACCGTTGAATCGGCCATGTTGCCGCCGTCGCCATCGACATCACAAAAAGCACCGCCAGCGACATGCCGACCGCTGAACCGAGCTTTTTCGACACGCCCAAGAACGGGCAAATCCCCAGAAATTGAGACAGCACGAAGTTGTTGACCAGCATCGCGCCGATGATCAAAAAGAAATATTCACTCACCGCACGCGCCCCCTTCCTGCTGTTTGCCGCAGGTCTTGGCATGCGGACAGGCAGAGCAGTCAAACGCTTGCTTCGGCTTGAAGTTTTTGTCCCATTTCGCCGACAGCGTATTGGTCAACCAAATCAGCATACCGAACACAAAGAAGCCGCCTGCAGGCATCACAAAAATCGTGATCGCGGGGAAGAAACCGTTTTCGGGCCAACCGAACAACTGACCCGTGCCGAGCAATTCGCGCACCGCGCCCATCAACGTCAACGCCGCCGTGAAACCGACGCCCATGCCAAGTCCGTCAAGTGCCGACAGCACCACACCGTTTTTGCTCGCAAACGCTTCCGCGCGACCGAGAATGATGCAGTTGACAACGATCAGCGGTAAGTAAATGCCGAGCACCTGATCGATCGACGGCAGATAGGCTTTGAGAAGCATCTGTACGATCGTTGTGAACGTCGCGATGACGATGATATACGACGGGAGTCGCACTTTATCGGGGATAATGCGACGGAGCATTGAAATAACGATATTCGAGCAAAGAAGCACGAAGGTCGCCGCGACACCCATGCCGATGCCGCCGAGCACCGACGTGGTGACCGCCAAAGTCGGACAGGTACCGAGCACCAAGCGCAACACGGGGTTTTCTTTGACGATGCCTTTGGTGAAGGCTTGTGTATATTTACCCATGGCGTTGCACCTCCTCGACGGTTTGAAGCGCGAGTCGCACGCCGTCTTTCACGGCATTCGAGGTTTTGGTGGCGTTCGAAACGGCATCGACGTCGTGCTGTGTTTGCGTGTTCGCGCCGAGCAATGCGTCGAATAAGCCGCCTTTTTTCACCTTATCCACATAACCCGCCGTTTCGGCTTGTGACACAACCGACAGATTTTTGACCGTACCGTCGACCGTCACACCGGTCATCAATATAAACTTTTGACTTTTACCTTTGGTGGAGGTTTTGACGACATACCCGACAAGTGTCTCGCCGTCTTTCACCTCGTACAATTCCGTCACACCCTCTACGATGGGCGGATTTTCGGCAAGTTCATAGGTGTAGGCACCGCCGTCGGGAGCAGGAAACGCCGCCTTGCACGCCGTCGCGGTCGCCGCACGTTCGTTTTCGACGATCGCATCGCGCGTAAGAATGTTTGTGCCGGCAAGTGCCGCCACGACCACTGCCGCGATCGCCGTCAGCGTCAGCGTCGCTCGCACAATGTCTTTTACGTTACGCACGACGCTCACCCCATTTCATTCCGAACGGCAACGCATAGGTCGCCTTCTCGATGAGCGGTACCAAAATATTCATGATCACGATTGCGAAAGAAACACCCTCGGGAAGCGCGCCCCATTGACGGATCAGCACCGTCAGCAAACCGCATCCGACCGCGAAAATCACTTTTCCGAGCGGCGTGATGGGCGACGTCGTATAATCGGTCGCCATAAAAATCGCGCCGAGAAGCAAGCCGCCCGCCAACATTTGATACGTCGCGGCATACAAGCTGCCTTCGATCACCCATGACAGCACAAACACCGTCCCCACGAACACCAACGGGATGGTCGGCGTGATCACGCGACGTACCAACAAATACGCAAAGCCGATCAACAGCGCGATCGCACACGTTTCGCCGAGCGCGCCGCCGTGGATGCCGAACAACAGATTGGTCAGCGATTCGTCGGCGTTCTCCGCCAGCGGCGTCGCCGACGTCACCGCATCGGTGAGCGGCTTGGCATACGTCGTCATATCGTCGGTGAAACTCATCAACAACACAATGCGTCCGACAAGCGCAGGATTCACAAAATTATGTCCGATGCCGCCGAACATCTGCTTGACAACCACGATCGCGACAACGCCGCCGAGCGCCACCTGCCACAGCGGCACCGTCGACGGAAGATTGAGCGCAAGCAACACACCCGTCACCACGCACGACAGATCCCCCACCGTTTGATCACGGCGAAGCACCAAGCGCGACAAATATTCACTCGCCACGCACGACGCCACACTCACCGCCGTCACGGCAAGCGCGCGCCAACCGAACAACCACACCGACACCGCAAACGCGGGGATCAGCGCGATCAGCACATCGAGCATGATCGAGCGCGTCGAAAGACCGCTGTGCAAATGCGGAGAGGAGGATACCGTTTTCATCGTCATCGCTCCCTCCTTTATCGTTTCGGTGCTTGTCGCACCATATCTTTTGCCAAGCGCATGGTTTGCACGATCGGACGATGCGCAGGACACGCATACGCACAGCAACCGCATTCCATACAGACCATCACGCCGCGTTTTTCAAGCGCGGCAACATCGTTGTTTTTAAACGCCGCGGCAATCGCCGGCGGTGTCAGCGACATCGGACACGCACTCACACATTTGCCGCATCGAATACACGCCGTCGGCGACGGGATCGCCGCCTCCTGTTCGTCAAGTGCCAAAATCGCGTTATTTTGCTTCAAAATCGGCAACGTGCCGTCCTTGAGCGCCGTGCCCATCATCGGGCCGCCCATCAACAGCTTCGCGGGATCGCTTCGCAATCCGCCGCAAAATTCGAGTACCGCATCAATCGGCGTGCCGAGCGGCACGATCACATTTTTCGGTTCGGCAACCGCACCGCCGTCGACCGTGATGCGTTTTTCAACAAGCGGCATACCGCTTTTCAAATAGCGCGCGATCGTCGCGACCGACGTCACGTTAAGCACCACGCATCCGACATCCGCCGGCAATTTGCCGGGCGGCACCTTGCGTCCCGTCGTTTGCGCGATCAACACTTTTTCCGCACCCTGCGGATAACGCGTGGGCAACGTTTTCACCGTCACGGCGCATCCGTTCGCACAAACCTGTGCGGCGATTTTTTTAAGCTCCGCGATGGCACGCGGTTTGTTCGCTTCCACCGCAATGATGCCGTGCGACGCTTTCAAAAATTCCATGACCGTCATAACGCCCGACACGATATCCCACGAGTTTTCCATACACTCGCGGTAATCGGCGGTGATGTACGGCTCGCATTCCGCCGCATTGATGATCACCGTGTCCACTGCGTCAATATTTTTCGGGTTCAATTTCACATGCGTCGGAAAACCTGCGCCACCGAGTCCGACAAGACCCGCCGCGCGCACCGCCGACAAGAAATCTTCAAAGGTTTCCACCGTCGGCGGCACAACCGTGTCACACACACGTTGCTCGCCGTCGCTTTTGATGACCACCGCTTCCACGGCGTGACCCGCGGGCATTTGAACGGTGGTGATCGCCGTGACCTCGCCCGACACGGACGCGTGCACAGGCGCGGACAGCATCGCGTCGGAATCGCCGACGATTTGACCGACCGCCACCGTGTCGCCGACTTTGACCGTCGGTTTACAAGGAGGGCCGATGTGTTGCCCCATAGACAGGATAACGGTTTCGGGAATCGGCATACGCACCGATTCGCATTCCGCCGTATGTTTGCGGTGCGGTGGTTTGACGCCGCCCTTCACACGAGAAAACAGCGACACAGCAACTCCTCCCTACGTTGAAAAATGATGATGTACAAGCGGCTCCAGCCGCGGAATCAACACATTTAAAACCAAGCCCGTGACCGTTCCCGTCACAAGGCTCACAAGCAACAACAGCGGCGCATATGCCCAAACCGCCGTCGACAGCAACAATGTCGCCGCCGTCAATTGCCCGAGTGTGTGCATCGTCGCCGACGCGACCGACACACCGACAAAGGTCATGCGGCAACGTTCACGAGCCGCCGACAACACAAGCGTCGTTGCCAAGGCAAGCGCCGTTGCACCTCCTGCCATCCACGCCGCCGTCACGCCGCGCGTGAGCAACACAAACAGCACCTTGACCGCCGCGCAAAACACCGCGCCGATCGGCGAAACGAGCACCGCCGACGCCGTAAGCGCCACATTCGAAAGTCCGAAGCGCGCACCGGGGATCGGGAGCGGCGGCAACCAGCTTTCCACCGCCGACAACACCACACACAACGCCGCAAACAGTGCCGCACGCGTCAAATCCTTCACCGTCAATCGCATGGCATCACCTCGCCACCGCGTCGGGGGCCGCTTCGTCATCGGACGCTTCGATCGTCAACACGATACCCGCCGGCACACACGCCGCCGTCTGGCCGTGTTTCGAGAGCCAACCCGTCGCGACACACACCTGGTCGGGGCAATCGGCACACAACACGCACGCGCGCCCATCCTTCACCGTGACGGTCAGTTTCAAGCCGTCGCGTCCGCACAACTCCCGCTGTGCATCCGTTTCCAGCGACAGCACAAACGCGCCGTCCGGGGTCTGCACGCGCACCACCGCGCCTTCGCCGCGCCACGCACTCGCGAGCACCATGACCGCGATCAACAACAGGCACGCGCACACGGGAAACGCATCGCCCCATCGGAACAACGCTTTGTTCACATGCCGCGCCCCCTCTTGCTTTTTCAAACAATTGTGATATACTAAATATCGCGTATTAAATTTATTATAACTATATTTTGTTGAAAACGCAAGTGTTTCAATTAAGAAAGTGGTGCTGATCATGAACAACTGGCAATTTCACATGCCCGTACAACTGATTCACGGCGAAGGCGTATTGGCGCAATGCGGCGTCACAGCCGCCGCGTTCGGCAAGCGATGCCTCATTATGACAAGTCCGACCGCCGCCCAAAAAAGCCGCGCCATCTTCGACGCGATGGCTAGCCTGAAAGCGGCGAAGGTCGATGCGACGGTGTATCCGTTGATTACAGCAAACCCGACGCTCGCGCAATGTTTGGACGCGGCAAACGCGTTTCGTGCGGCAGGCGCGCACAGCATCCTCGCCATCGGCGGCGGTTCGGTGATGGACGCCGCGAAAGCCACCGCATGGCTTGCCGCCAACGACACGCGCGATCCTGAAAAACTGTACGGCGGCAAACTCAAATACCCGTCCGTGCCGCTGATGCTGTGCGGCACCACCGCCGGCACGGGAAGCGAAGTATCCGCCGTCGCCGTTATCACCGATGACAGCGGCAAAAAGCGCAGTGTCAAGCACGCAGAGTGCTTCGCCGACGTGGTGTTCGCCGATCCGCGCTACACCGATACGATGTCGCGCAAAACCACCGTCTCCACGGCACTCGATGCGCTTGCGCACGCGGTCGAAGGCTATTTGAGCCCCGCCTGCGACACGATCAGCACGTTGTTTGCCGAGCAAGCATTCCCGCTCCTTCGCGACGGCTTGCTTCAGCTTTGTCAGCAAGAGCTTCCCGACAAAGCGCATCGCGACAAGCTGTTCGACGCGTCGCTGTATGCGGGCTTTGTTCTCAACACCTGCGGCACCGCCTTCCCCCACCCGATGGGGTATGTTCTCACCGAAGACCACGGCATCCCGCACGGCCAAGCCTGCGCGGTGTTTATGAACGCGTTGCTCGACTGCGCGAAAGCGGCAACACCCGCCCGCGTCGCACGCCTGTTCGAGCTTTTCGGCGGCGAAGATGTCTTGCGGGATATTCTCAACCAACTCGTCGATGTCCGCGTCACCATGACCGACGAACAGCTTACGGTTTATCGCAAGCGCTTCGAAAACCTGCCGCACTATGCCCGCGTACCCGGCGGCTTCGACGGCGAACGTGCCGAAGCCTTGTGCCGACAGTTGTTTACATAAGCCGCAAAGAACCGTCCAAAAGGGCGGTTCTTTTTTTTAACGTTTTTACTTGACAAACACCACTTTACGATGTAATATAGTATTGAAAACTAGATAAACGGTTAATTTTTACACCGTTCGACATTTGGAGGTGCTTCATCATGTCTTACCGCATCACAACCGAATCCACCGCCGATCTTCCGTATTCGTATTATACCGAGCGCGGCATCGACTGCATCGGATTGGCGTTCGTGTTCAACGACACCGAATATATCGAGGGCCCCGACCAAGCCATGCCCGCGTCCGAGGTGTACGCGCGCATGCGCAACAAAGAGCGTTGCACCACCAACCAAGCCAACGCCTTCCGTTTCGTTGAATTTTTCGAGCCGTTTTTGCAAGCGGGCGAAGACGTGTTGCACGTCGGCTTTTCAAGCGGTCTGTCGGGCACATATCAATCCTGTTTGCAAGCCGCCGAGGAACTCCGCGAGCGCTATCCCGAGCGACAAATTGCGGTCGTAGATTCGCTGTGTGCCTCGCTCGGTCAAGGACTTCTCCTTCACCTCGCCGCGAACAATCGCGACAACGGCATGTCGCTCGCCGACAACGCGAAATGGCTCGAGGAACACAAAGGCAACATCGCGCATTGGTTCACCGTTGACGATTTGATGTTTCTGCACCGCGGCGGTCGCGTGCCGAAAACCTCGGCAATCGTCGGCTCGCTTCTCGGCATCAAACCGATCTTGCACGTCGACGACGAAGGACACTTGGTTGCGATGAACAAAGTGCGCGGACGCGACGCCTCACTCAAGGAGCTTGCCGCGCGCATGAAAGCCACCATGACTGAATCCCCCGAAGCCGCCACCGTGTTCATCAGTCACGGCGATTGCGAAGCCGACGCCGACAAACTCGCCGCCATCATCCGCAAAGAAATCGGTGCTGAAGTGCAAATCATCAATTGCCTCGGTTCCGTCATCGGTTCTCACGCAGGTCCCGGCACCGTGGCGCTGTTCTTCCTCGCAAACGAACGTTAAAAACAAAAAGAGTGCAGTTCATTTTTTGAACTGCACTCTTTTTTCATTTGCGGCGATTTTGGAAATCGCGGTTGATCTCCTCGCACCAATCGTTGCCGAGCGGAGCGGCGGCTCGCACGTTGGCGACCGCTTGGTCGATCGCTTCATACATCACACCCGTTCCCTTTTCGTCGGCGTGATAATTCGCCGCGCGATCACGGTCGATGCCGTAACGCGCCGCGGTTTCCACCGCATCGATGTTCGCGCCGATGAACAAGAACTCCCAACCGTATTTGGCTTTTTGTCGCTCGATCATCGTTTTGACTCGCGCGGCGGTGAAACGGCGGCTCGCGTTTTCCATGCCGTCGGTCGTGATCACAAACAGCGTGCGCGCGGGAACATCCTCACGTCGCGCATATTTGTGGACGTTGCCGATGTGGTGGATCGCGCCGCCGAGCGCGTCAATGAGTGCCGTGCAACCGCGCACGGTGTAATCCCGCTCGGTCATCGGCGGCACACCCCGCAACGGCACACGGTCATGAAGCACGCGACATTCGTTGTCGAACAGCACCGTCGAAACCACGCACTCGCCGTCTTCCTTCTTTTGCTTGTCGATCATCGCGTTAAAACCGCCGATGGTATCCGCTTCGAGCCCTGCCATCGATCCGCTTCGATCCAAAATAAACACCAATTCCGTCACGTTGTTTTGTTTCATATTCCTCATCCTCCGCATAAAAAATACTGTGATTGTCTTGTTGACAACCACAGTATAGCAAATCGGATTTCGCAAAAGGTCGCTTGTCAAGCGACATTTACAGTTCGATCTCCGCGCCGACGGGGCAATGGTCACTCCCCATCACATCGGCAAGGATGAAACTGTCGCGCACGTTTTCAAACAAGCGATTCGACACGATAACATAATCGATGCGCCAACCGACGTTCTTCTCGCGCGCGTGATACATATAACTCCACCACGAATAGGCGACGCGGTCGGGATACAACGCACGGAAGGTGTCCGTGAACCCCGTCGCAAGAAGCTCGGTCATTTTGCCGCGCTCTTCGTCGGAGAAGCCCGCGCTGAAATGATTGGTTTTCGGGTTTTTAAGGTCGATCTCCTCGTGCGCGACGTTCAAATCGCCGCAATAGATCACAGGCTTTTGTGCATCCAACGTTTGGATATACACACGAAGCGCATCCTCCCATTCCATGCGATAATCAAGTCTGGCAAGTTCGCGTTTCGCGTTCGGCGTGTACACGCACAACACAAAACATTCCTCAAACTCCAGCGTGATGGCGCGCCCTTCCGTGTCGTGCTCGGGGATGCCGATGCCGTAACGCACCGACAGCGGTTCGCGCTTTGAAAACACCGCCGTGCCCGAATAGCCTTTTTTCTCGGCGCTGTACCAATATTGATGATACCCGTCGGGCGCAAATTCTGCTTGCCCCGGTTGCATTTTCGTTTCCTGCAAGCACACAATATCCGCATCCCATTCGGCAAACTGTTCAGCGAATCCCTTCGTCAAGCAGGCGCGAAAGCCGTTGACGTTCCAAGAAATCAGTTTCATGACGACACTCCCAACAACGTTTGATCAAACGCAAACAAAATTTCGTTGACCTCATGAACATTATAAATGTGATGCACAAAGCAATATTCAAGGATCAAATCGAATTTGAAGCTGTGCGACAGCGCAAATCCCGCTTTGCACAGCAATTCCTGCGCTTCACAAAGCGACAACTCGAGCGCAATCGCCAACGCACACGCCGTCGGCTTGCTCGGTTTATACTGTGCGTCACTGCGGATTTTCGAGAACAGTTTGCGGTCGATGTTCGCCTTTTTGTAGCACTGGGCATCGGTCATGCCGCTTTCGTCAATTTTTCGAAGCACCATCTCGGAAAAGCTCTCGTCCACCTCGAACTGCAAGCACTCCTCCATCGCGTTTTCTTTGGCAGGCGAAGCGCACGGCGCGCACTCGGCCATGCGTCGCGATTCGTTGCGAACATCATAATGCGCCAGCGCATAGCGGTCGTCAATAAACTGCTCAATGTCGGCGAAGCGTTTTTGTCCGATTTGAAACGCGGCTTTATCAAAAATCACGAGATAGACCGTCATGTCGCTCTCCGACAAAAAGCTCTCGATCTCTTCGGATGCAATGCGCAGCGCTTCCTCCTTCGGATAGCCGTAAACCCCTGCGGAAATCAGCGGAAACGCCACCGTTTCGCATGCCCGCTCGGCGGCAAGCGCCAACGAACGGCGGTAGCACGAGCGAAGCTGTTCCTCTTCGCCCTCGTTGCCGCCGTACCACACAGGACCAACGGTGTGAATGACATAGCGGCACGGCAACTCATACGCCGCCGTAACTTTCGCATCACCCGTGTCACATCCGCCGAGTGTTTGACATTCTTTGAGCAACAGCGGGCCTGCGGCGCGATGAATACAACCGTCGACACCGCCACCGCCGCAAAGTTCGTTGTTCGCGGCGTTGACAATGGCATCCACAGCCATCTTGGTGATATCGTTTCGCACAATCAACAGCGGCATAGCGTGTCACTCCTTTGCTTTTCAGTATACGCTGTTTGAAAGACCATGTCAAGAAGACGGAGGGCGTTTGACGCAAAGCCCTAAGTCTGCGCACCGCGAGCCTCCCCTTGAGGCAAGGGGAGGTGGCAAAACCGAAGGTTTTGACGGAAGGGATTCCGTCGCGGTTCACGCGACCGCGTCCGAAGGGCGCATAAACAGAAATCCCCGCCCGTTTGATACGGGCGGGGATTGAACAATTTTATTCGGCGATCGCGGCCTTGAGAGCCTCGACTTTGTCGGTTTTCTCCCACATCACATCGAGATCCTCGCGACCCATGTGACCGTAAGCGGCAACGTCGCGATATTGCGGACGGCGGAGTTTCAAGGTGTCGATGATCGCGGCGGGACGGAAGTCGAACACCTTTTTGACAGCCTCGGTGATCTTCTCGTCGGAGACGATGCCCGTGCCTTCGGTGTCGATGAACACCGACACGGGTTTCGCAACACCGATCGCGTACGCGAGTTGCAGTTCGCAACGCTTGGCAAGACCCGCGGCAACCACGTTCTTCGCCGCATAACGCGCCATGTACGCCGCCGAGCGGTCAACCTTCGTCGGGTCCTTGCCCGAGAACGCGCCGCCGCCGTGCGCCGCACGACCGCCGTAGGTGTCAACGATGATCTTGCGACCCGTCAAACCGCTGTCGCCTTGCGGACCGCCGATCACGAAACGACCCGTCGGGTTGACGAAAATCTTCGTGTTGTCGTCGAGAAGCTCGGCGGGAACGATCGGGCGAATGACATGCTCGATCAAGTCGCGGCGAATCGTCTCAAGATCCACATCTTCATCGTGTTGGGTGGACACAACCACCGTCTCCACGCGCACCGCTTTACCGTCTTCGTATTCAACGGTGACTTGCGTTTTGCCGTCGGGGCGGAGATAGGACAGTGTGCCGTCCTTGCGCACCGCGGTCAAGCGAAGCGCGAGCGCATGCGACAGCGAGATGGTCAGCGGCATCAATTCGGGGGTTTCGTCGCAAGCGTAGCCAAACATCATGCCTTGGTCGCCCGCGCCCGTCACATCGTACGGATCGGCGCCGGTGCCGCGCACCGCCATCGCCTCGTTGACGCCCATGGCGATATCGGGGGATTGGTCGTCAAGGCGCACCACGACTTCGCAGGTGTTGCCGTCGAAGCCTTTGTCGGTGCCGTCATAACCGATTTCGAGCGCGGTTTTACGCACGAGAGCGGGGATGTCGACTTTCGCCGTTGTCGTGATCTCGCCCATGACCATCACGATGCCCGTGGTGGCACAGGTTTCGCACGCCACGTGCGCGTTCGGATCTTGCGCCAAAATCGCGTCAAGAACCGCGTCGGAAATTTGGTCACACACTTTGTCGGGGTGACCTTCGGTCACGGATTCGGAAGTAAAGAAATATCTTGCCATAAACATTCACGTTCCTTTCTTTTCATTAAAAAACGCCGCTCGGCAAAACCGAACGGCGTTGAAAAAACAATCTCATCTTTCGGTTTTACCCGCAGGATTTGGCACCTTACTTTTTCGCAAAAGCAGGTTGTCGGACATCAAAGGGCCTGATCCCTCCGTCACTCTTGATAAGGGCGTATTCACTTTTAACAAGCCTAGTATAGCACATTTTTGACGGATGTCAACCGCTTTTTCACCGCATGCGCTTAACAAGTTTTGCCATCGCGTAATACAGCGGATAGAACGGCAGGATGTTGAGTGCCGCTTTCACGGCGTTGAGTGCCGTCGAACCGAACACACCCGCGCGCAACATCTCCGGTGTGAGCGGCCATCCCATCGCGGCATAAAACACAGGCGTAAGCGCCCAGTTGAGCAACCAGCCGCACAAAATGGTTGCCACGATCGTAACCGCCGCCGCCGAAAAATAGGACAGCGGATGCCACGCATCTTTCTTGTACAGTTTCGCGAACAGCTTGGTGCCGCCCCACAGCGACAGGATCACCACCGATCCGATGCCGACGTTCATCAACTCGCCGACACCGACTGTTGTGGTTTTGAACAGGTGAATCAGGTTTTTGAACACCTCGACCATCACACCGCACAGCGGATGCACCGCCACACCGAGCAAAATCGCGGGGATGTCGGAAAAATCGATCTTCAAATATTCCACACCCGGCACCAACGGCACCTCGGGGAACACCATGTAAATCACCGTACCGAGTGCCGTCATCACGCCGATAAGTGCCATGTTCAGCGGCGTGAAAAAGGTTTTCCGTTTCATCCTGCTCTCTCCTTTTTCAAAAACAAAAATGCCCTGCGGAAACCGTTCCACAGGGCATACCCATTGCGAGCATACGTCTTCTTTCATCCGGACTGTTACCGTCGGTTTCGGAATTTCACCGAATCAACCAAAAAGGCTCGCGGACTGTCACCGCCGGTGGGGAATCGCACCCCGCCCTGAAGATCTCTGCTATCAGTATACGCACAAGCCGTGCGTTTGTCAATCCTTTTTCAACGCCGCAAGATACTCCGCTTCGGAGAACGCGGTGTTGAGCACCTCACACAACCGCGACGTCGACAAATAGCGCGGCAAGGACAACGCCTCACACAGATGCTCGCGTTTTGCCTTGCTGTTCTCGCCGCCCGCGAGTCCGTCCTCAAACAAGCGCGCAGGCGTCATATACACCTCGTGCGGCGCATCGTTTTCGGTCACACCCGCGGTTTTGAGTGCCTTCAAAATCGCGTCGTCCGACACACCCTCCACACCGAGCAAGCCCTCTTTCGACGGCGCACGTTTGCGCTTTTCTTTCCCTTCGCAAGACGGGATGTAAGCGTGCTTGAGTTGCTCTTTCGGGATCAACGACGTGATGTGATTGCGGATGACAAATCCTGCGCCGTCGCTGTCGGTCAGAACGACCAACCCACGCGTTTGCGCCAAGCGACGAAGCATGGCAATTTGATCCGCATCGTTGAAAATTCGAAACCCGTTTGTTTGCACGATCACGGTGTCGACGAGTTGCGACAGCCGAATGGTGTCATAGCGTCCCTCCACCACGATCGCTTCGCGAATCGTCAACATCTTATCCCGCCTTTGCGATGAGGATCAGTCGCGCAACCGTTTCCTCCAAAATCAAGCGATGTTGCTTGGCGGAATTGCTCTTCATGCGGGTATCCGCCGTACCGAGCAAATCCAGACTTTCGCGAATCGCGCCGAGCGACAACGCGCGGCAATCGCGCGCCGCATTACGCAAGCGGAATTCGCGTCCGCGATAGGCAAACGTGTCGGCAAGCGCAGTCGCTTGTTCGCCGCCGATCGCGGCCACTTTCGCGCGATACAAATCAACATATGTCTCCGACAGCACCGCCAAAATGCGGATCGGCTCTTCCCCGCCCGCAAATAAATCGGAAATGCAGGCGTATGCCGCGTCATAGCGTTTTTGCAACAGAGCTTTGGACAATTCATACACCGACGCATCCAGTTGACGCACCGCGACTTTTTCGACGATTGCGGCGGTGATTTCGCCGCCTTCGCCGACCACGGCGCACAGTTTATCAAGCTCGTTGTTGAGCAAGAACAGATCACTGCCGCATTGCTCCACCATCGCCGTCGCGATCGGGCGCGACAGCACAGCCCCGCGTTTTTGCGCGCCGCGCATCAAGATGGCGGCAATGTCCGATACCGAGCGATGTTCAAAACACACCGACACGCCGCGTTTGTCAATCTCTTTCAAAAACGCTTTCCATTTCGCGTTTTTCTTCATATCGGGCGAAAACGCCGTCACGGAAAACAACAGCACGCACGGCTCCTCCGCTTTCGCAAGAATCGCCTTCATGCGCTCGGTCGTCGCGGCGTTTGCCGCACCCGCGTCATAATCCTTGACCCACACGCAGGTATGATCGCCCATCAACGGCATCGCCTCGACCGCCGCTTCAAGCGCGTCGACCGACAACGCCGTGCCGTCGAACACATGGCGGTTAAACGCCGCCAAATCGTCCGCAGGTACCGCCGTGTTCGCAATCAGATCGGCGTAATGCGCCACCAGATACGGTTCTTCGCCGTACAAAAAATAAATCGGCGACAACGAGCCGCTTTTCACGCTTGCTTTGAGATCCTTTTCCTGCATCGGCACGTTAACCGCCTCCTTTTCACAATTTGATTCAGTATAGCACATTTTTCGCCATCGCGCAAGACCCGCCGCCGTCTGTCACCGCAAATTGCACCTGCGGATGATACCCACGGGTGGACGCGGCGGTTTCATGATCGCAAAACACCACAACGGTATCCGCCGCCACCGCTTCGATATGAGCGATCGCTTCTTGTGACAGCCATAAGCAATCGACCCGTTGCACATCCGTCACAGGCGGTTCTTCCGACAATCCGAGCAAGCACGTTGTCTCACCGACGCGAAGGAACATCCAATCCCCCGACCGTAACAAATCGCCGCCGTCAAATTGCACGCGATCCCCCGACTCGATCATCGCCGTTTCTCGCGCAGGCGGTAAGGACACAAGCGATGTGGGTGGAACGGTTGTGAGCAAGCGTTCCACGGAAATCGTCAACGCCGTTGTATTGACGGTTTGCACCGATGGCTGTGCGAGCCACAACACCCAATCCGCTTTTGTGATTCCCTGTTCGCGAAGTACAGTCGATGCCTCGGACAAATCGTCACCGTTCGCCGACACGATCAATCCGACCGCCTCCTCCGTTCTCACGATCACAAGCGGTCGCGCACCTCCTGCCCACGTAATTGTCGATGCTTTCGGAACACAGGCGGTATGAACACTCACGACGGCGACCGCTACCGCGGCGGCAACACACGCGGCACGCATCGCACCGCGCAAACGATACATACGATACCCGATCGCCGTTGCCGCCAATACCGCGAGCATCGCGACCACGATCCACGGATCATTCACCGTCACCGTCGCAAACGGCAACGATGACACCAAAGACGTGAACCCCGACAACAGTCGCACCATCCACTCGCAGAGCAAAAACAGCACATCAGACACTCCCGATAACGGCGATGTCAGCACCGCCGCAAACAACATCGTCAGCAGCGTCGACGACAGAGGCACGCAAAGCAGGTTGCCGATCAAAAAAACGATCGACACATCCGAAAATCGCCATACCGTCAACGGAAGCGTCAGCACCGACGCGCACAGCGACACGCCGATTGCTTCCGAGAGCGGACGAATGAACCGCTTGGCTTTGGGCATGGCTTTCGCCGCTCGTGCGGTGATTTCCCTTCGCCACAATGGGGCGAGCATCAAAATACCGAGCGTGGCGGCAAACGACAGTTGCCACCCGAGATCATACACACAAAACGGATCCACCGTGAGCAACAGCAATGCCGCCACACCGAGCGAATTGAGTCCATCCGCCCGACGTCGAAACCAATCCGAAGCATACACCATAATCATCATGATGCCTGCACGCATGACCGATGGTGTGAAACCGCACAGTGCCATAAACATCACGACCGACACCACCGTCAACACCGTCCGTAACCGTCGCGACGAACAAAAAAGCCCAAGCAAGCGTGCTACCGCCGCCGTAATGATCGAGACATGCACACCCGACACCGCAAGCAAATGATACACGCCGCTTGCACGAAACGCATCGCGCGTCGCTTGCGACAAATTATCACGAGCCCCGAGCATCATGCCTTCGCTGATCGCCGCGTTTTCATATTCCATGTGACGGTACAGCACGTTGTGGATCGTGTCACGAAGTGTATATAACAAGCGATCACTCCAACACACAGAGGCTTGTCCGTCCTCCCAAGCACAAGCTCCGTCTTGCGTCGGCCATGCATACAACAGCACGTCATTCGCCTTGGCAGAAAACGTCGCATCCTGTGACAGGTCATGTGCCGCGTGCAATTCCACTTCCGCCGTCAGCAAGTCGCCGCTTCGCGGCGATATTGCGCGTTCTCCTACCCAAAAACACAAGCGTGTTCCTTTTTCTATCGCACCTGTTTCCACACGTACGATATACGCCTCTCCGCCCGCGGTTTCCCGCTCAACACGCATGGTCAGCGTCGTGATCATGGTGTCATAGCGTTCTTGCAACTGCGTCGCGCGGATACCGCGCCACACAAAGCCGACCGACAAAAGCACCATCGCCGCGCACATCACCGCCGCCAGCCGAAGCGGCAACACCGACCCGCGCACAAGCGAGAATACCAATACGCCAATGCCAATCGCCGCAACGATCGCCAACCCCATAAACGGTGACAGCGAACAAATCATCACCGCCGCAAACGAAAAGAGCCCGACGAAGAACAACGGTCGTTTCTTCATCGAGCTCACCTCATTTCAGCGAATCTCTTGTTCCAAATTGTCAAATTCGGGCGCGGAGAAAAACTCCCCGAGCGTGATGTCAAACCCATCACAAAGTTTTTTGATGGTCGTGATGGACACATCCCGTCGGGTTTCATCCATCATGCTGTATACTGTGGAGGGTGTGA
>JAZTZV010000003.1:0-6333 GCA_045637645.1 Acutalibacteraceae bacterium
GGGTCGTCGAGGACGCCGACCCCTACGGTGTTGGCGCTGGTTTATGCAAACGCCCTCTCCCAAAGGGAGAGGCAAGATGAACTCTATAAACCAATTTCACGGCGCGTGCGCCGTTTGATGTTTCTGCTCGGTGCTTTTAACGAAGGAGTGATTGTATGCCCAAAAAACCCACGTCCTATTTTCACTACATGAAGCCGCACATGTTGTGGCTTCTGCTCGGCCCGCTGATCATTGCCATGGGCGGCGTGCTCGAAATCTTTCAAACCAACTTCATGGCAGCGATCGTCAACACCATCGAAAACCCCGATAACCTGTCAAATGACGCGGTCATGGCGATCATTTGGCAAAACGGCGGTTACATGTGCCTGATCACCCTCGCGGCGATCGTCGCAGGTATCCTCGGTGTCATTGTGCTGACCAACGGCTCGATGCGCTTCGGTGCCGATCTGCGCGGCGGTTTGTTTCGCTCGGTGCAAGGGTTTTCGTTCCAAAACATCGACAAATTTTCCACCGCCTCGCTTGTGACACGTTTGACCAACGATATCACCGTCGTGCAAAACACCATCGTACAAACCCTGCGCATGGGCACGTTCACGGCGGCGATGTTCCTCGGCGCGCTGATCAACGCGCTGAGCGTCAGTCCGAAGCTCGCGGCGCTGACGCTCTTTTCCGTGCCCGTCATCGCGACGATCATTTTCATCATCGTGACGAAAGGCTTCCCGTTGTTTGAAAGAATGCAAAAAGCGATCGACGGTCTCAACGCCCGCGTGCAGGAAAGCGTCGTCAACATTCGCGTCATCAAATCGTTTGTTCGCGAAGAACACGAAAAAGTGCGTTTTTACGACGCGGTTGACCGTTTGTGCGACATCTCCATCCGCGCATCGAGCCTGATGGTGACGATCATGCCGCTGATGCAACTGACCATGAACCTCACGACCGTTTGCGCGTTGTGGATGGGTTCGTCGATGGTGACAAGCGGCGAGATCGAACTCGGCAATTTGATGGCATACAACACCTACATCATGCACATTTTGATGTCGATGATGATGATGTCGGTGACGATCATTATGTATTCCCGCGCGCGCGCTTCGTCGCGCCGCCTCAAGGAAGTGCTGTCCGAGGAAAGCACCGTCACCGACAAAACGGATGCCCTCGAAACGCCTGTCACGCGCGGCACGGTCGAATTCAAAAACGTCAGCTTCCGCTACAATCCCCATTCCCCCGACAAAGTGCTCGACAACGTCAGCTTCACGGCAAACGCCGGCGAAGTCGTGGCGATCGTCGGCGCGACGGGCTCGGCAAAAACAACGCTTGTCAGCCTCATCCCCCGTTTGTATGATGTGAGCGAGGGTCAAATTTTGGTCGACGGCATCGACGTGCGCGACTATGCGCTCAAGACTCTGCGCGGCGGCATCGGCATGGTGCCGCAGAAAAACGTGCTGTTCTCGGGCACGATCCGCGACAACCTCTTGTGGGGCGACAAGCACGCATCCGAAGACCAAATCCGCCAAGCCGCGCGCGACGCGCAAGCGGAAGATTTCATCCTCTCATTCCCCGACGGCTATGACACCGTGATCGACCAAGGCGGCGTGAACGTGTCGGGCGGTCAAAAGCAACGCTTGTGCATCGCCCGCGCGATGGTGAAAAAACCGCCCATTCTCATTTTGGACGACTCCACCTCGGCGGTCGACTCCGACACCGAAAGCCGCATTCGTCAATCCTTCCGCGAACACCTCAAAGACACCACCGTATTCCTCATTGCGCAACGTGTCAGCTCGGTGCGCGACGCAGACAAGATCCTTGTGATGGATGCGGGCAAACTCGTCGCCATCGGTACGCACGACAACTTGATGGAAACAAGCGAGATCTATCGCGAGATTGTCAACTCGCAACAAAAGGGGGTGCAGGGCTGATGGCACACAAGAAACCGCAAGGCACTCCGCCTCCGATGCCCCCGATGGGTCGCGGCCCGCGCGGCCCTCACGGCGATTTCCGCAAACCGAAAAACACCAAGAAAACCCTTGCACGTCTGCTGACCTATCTCAAAGGCAACCTGTGGCTGCTCGGCATCGTTGTGATCTTCATCCTCGTCACCGCAGGCGCACAAATCGCCGCCAACTGGATGCTTTCCCCGATTTTCGATGCCATCGGCGCGGGCGAGCTCCAAAAGCTTCCCGGTTTGCTGATCGCGCTTGTCTCGATTTATTTGGCGGGCGTTGTCTCCACGTTCGTGCAAAGCCGCGTGATGATTCGCTTGTCACAACGCATGGTACGCACCATGCGCAAGGAATTGTACGACCACGTCATGACCTTACCCGTGCGCTTTTTTGACACAACCGCCAACGGCGACGTGATGTCGCGCTTCACCAACGATATGGACGCGGTGAGTGAAACGCTCAACAACGCATCGGTGCAAATTCTGTCGTCGGTCATCACGCTCGTCGGCGTTACGGTCAGCATGTTTATGCTGTCGTGGCAGTTGGCGTTGCTGACGATGGTGCTGGTGCCGCTGATGCTCTTTGTGTCGTCGTTCATGATGACCAAGAGCCGCAAATATTTCGGCGAGCAACAACAAGCACTCGGCGAGCTCAACGGCTTCATCGAAGAAACCATCGAAGGTCAGCGCGTTGTGAAAATTTTCTGCCACGAAGACGAAGCACTCGAAGATTTCGAACGCATCAACCAAAACTTCCGCAAAAAAGCCACGCTCGCGCAATGCCTGGGCGGTGCGATGATGCCGCTCATGCAACACATCAACAATTTCAGTTATGTGCTTGTGTCGGTGGTCGGCGGTATGCTGGCGCTCAGAGGCGTGTTCTCGTTCGGTAACATTGCGTCGTTCCTCGGCTTCACAAAACAATTCGGTCAGCCGATCACCCAAATCGCCAACCAAATGACGATGCTCCAATCCGCCCTCGCGGGCGCGGAGCGCGTATTCGCGATCCTCGACATGGAAAGCGAGCCCGCCGATCCCCCCACCGCCGCGCATCTCATCCACGAAGACGGCGCGTATTTCTGGGATTACCAAGGCGAGCGTATCCCCGTGGCAGGCGATGTGCGTTTGCACGACGTCACGTTCGGGTATGTTCCCGAGAAAACGGTGCTCAAAAACGTGTCGCTTTACGCCAAACCCGGTCAAAAAATCGCGTTTGTCGGCTCGACGGGCGCGGGCAAAACCACCATCACCAACCTGCTCACGCGGTTTTATGACATCAACAGCGGCACGATCACGATCGACGGCATCGACATTAAGGAGATCGCGCTCAAAGACCTCCGTCTCGCGCAAGCAATGGTGCTTCAAGACACGCACCTGTTTGCAGGCTCCGTGATGGAAAACATTCGTTACGGCAAGCTCGATGCAACCGATGAAGAATGCATCGCCGCCGCCAAACTCGCGAGTGCACATTCGTTTATCATGAAGATGTCCGACGGCTATGACACGATGCTCGAAGACGATGGCGGCAACCTCTCGCAAGGTCAACGCCAGCTTCTCAACATCGCGCGCGCCGCCGTTGCCGATCCCGCGATCCTCATTCTCGACGAAGCGACCAGTTCGGTCGATACCCGCACCGAGCTTCACATCGAGCACGGTATGGATCGCCTGATGGACGGCCGCACCACGTTCGTCATCGCGCACCGCCTCTCGACCGTACGCAACTCGAACGCGATCATGGTCATTGAGAAAGGCGAAATTTTGGAGCGCGGCGATCACGACGACCTGCTTGCGCAACAAGGCCGCTATTATAAATTGTATACCGGTCAGTTTGAACTGGATTAACAAAGAAGGAGCAACCGCACGGTTGCTCCTTCTTTGTTGTGTCGGGTGCGCAGAAGGTTTTCGTGAAACTCCCGGCGTGCGTCTTGTCCCCCTTGCCTAAAGGGGGATGTCAAACGCGATGCGTTTGACAGGGGGATTCCGTCGCGCAAAGCGCGACCGCGTCCAAAAATCACTCCAAACGGATCGTCCGAGATCCGTTCGACTTCTTCTCACCCGCGTCATCCTGAGCGGAGCGCGCAATGCGCGCGCAGTCGAATGGATCTCGGGTGAGACTTCGCTCAGCCTTTCGGCAACGCGGGTCGTCGAGGACGCCGACCCCTACGATGGTTGCCGCAGATTCCGACAGGGAATTCCGTCTACGAGGTGACAACAGGATTGCACCGCACAACAGAACATACGTTCTTTTCGCCTAATAAAACACGCCCTTCGGGACATCCGAGGGGCGTGTGTGTTTTATAGCCGTACTTGCGCGGTGAAGCATGTTTGATCGCCGTTTTGCGCGGTGATCATCCAATGCCCGTCGGCATCGGTCGCGCGCGTCATCACAAGGCAATCCCCCGCTTTCGCTTCATGCGAAAACGTGATGGAGAAACCCGTCATCCGCGCGGCGGTATCGATCGGCAAGTGATCGAACACAATGTCCGCGTAGCACGTGTTGTTGAGATGCCCGTTGAAATCGAGTTGCGACAAGCGTACCTCATGCTCGCCGCACACCGTCGCGTCGGCAGGCATTTTGCATTTCACGGGATCGGGGCAACCGTGCGGCACATCGGGTTGATGCGCCACCTCAACGGGAAATTCCGTCGGACGAAGCAATGTGTGCGCGTTGAGATCCACAAGCGCAAAACTCGCGACGCTGTCGATGAGCGTGTTACCTGCTTCATCCTCGAAGCGATAGCAACGGAAAAAGCGCATGCCTTTGACGTTGCGGCTCCACGTTTTGATGACGATGCGTTCGCCGATTGACGGACGGCGCGTGATGACGGCGTTGTTTTGTAACACCACAAACGCCATGCCGAACGACGCAACACCTTCAAAATTCAAACCGCCTTCACCGAAATGGCGCTCCCCCGCCTCCTGCTGCAACCGCAGTTGCGCGGACGGGGTCAGCAAGCGGTCGACGCCGACATCATAACTTGCGACCTGCGTGTGCCATTCATACACAGGCTGAATACGTTCCGGACAAATCATTTAATGACCTCAAGGCCGCCCAAATACTTACGCAGCACTTCGGGAACGGTGACCGAGCCGTCGGCATTTTGATATTGCTCGACGATCGCGGGCATCACGCGGCTGGTCGCCAGACCCGACGCGTTGAGCGTGTGCGCGAGGTGCATTTTGCCGTCCTCGCCGCGATAGCGAATGTTGCCGCGGCGCGCTTGATAATCACGCGCGTTGGACGCGGAGCTGACCTCTTTGTAAATGCCCATGCTGGGGATCCACACTTCGATGTCATAGGTGCGCGCCATCGAGAACGAGCAGTCGCCCGCGGCGAGTTTTTCAAGGCGATAGTGCAGGCCGAGTTTTTGCACGAGCGACTCCGCTTTGCGCACGAGTTCTTCGAACGCCGCATCCGAGCCTTCCTCGGTGGTGTATTGCACCATTTCGACCTTATTGAATTGGTGACCGCGGATCATGCCGCGCTCCTCGGAGCGATAGCTACCCGCCTCACGGCGATAGCAAGGCGTGTACGCGATGTATTTCTTGGGAAGTTCATCGGGCGTGAGGATCTCGCCGCGATGCAGGTTAACAAGCGCGGTTTCCGCCGTCGGGAGCATGAAACGCTTCTCGGAGCTGGTCGGGTTGCCGATCCAGTACACTTCTTCCTCGAATTTCGGGAATTGACCCGCGGTGTAGCCGCATTCATAGCCGAGCATGTGCGGCGGCAGGATCATTTCGTAGCCGTCGGCGATGTGCTCGTCGATGAAGAAGTTGAGCAATGCCCATTCGAGGCGCGAACCCATGCCGCGATAGACCCAGCTGCCGTTGCCGCCGAGCTTCGCGCCGCGCTCATAATCGATCAGACCGAGGCTTTCGCACAGATCGACGTGGTTTTTCGGCTCAAAATCAAACACGGGTTGCTCTTTGAAATAATGCACCGCCGCGTTGTTCTCCTTGCCGCCCGCAAGCAGATCTTCGTCGGGCAGGTTGGGGATGCAGTACATCAAATCCTTTTGCTTGTCTTCCAGCTCGGACAGCTTCGCATTTTCTTCTTTGATGGTCTCGGAGAGTTCTTTCATCTCCGCCATCAACGCGGTGGTGTCCTCGCCCGCCTTCTTCATTTGCGGAATTTGCTTGGATGCGGCGTTTTGACGCGCTTTGAGCGATTCAACCGAGCCGGTCAGCGCACGACGCTCCTCATCGATGGCGAGGATCTCGTCAATGACGGTATCCAGATCCATTTCACGTTTTTTGACAGCCGCCTTCACAAAATCGGGGTTGCTGCGCACCAGTTTAATATCGACCATAGTCAAACACTTCTTTCTGTTGATTTGTATATTTTACCCCTTGCCTCCCCCTCTTGGGGAGGTGTCTCGGCGAAGCCGTGACGGAGA
>JAZTZV010000004.1:0-1641 GCA_045637645.1 Acutalibacteraceae bacterium
GGATTTTGACTGTTAATACAATTTTGCGCCGGCGGGGATGTGATCATCCACCATCAGCAGATGGAGCTTCTCTTCGCCTTCCTCGGAGTGGATGGCGGACAGGAGCATACCGCAGGATTCGATGCCCATCATCGCACGCGGCGGCAGGTTGGTGATCGCGATCAGCGTTTTGCCAACGAGTTCTTCGGGCTCATAGAACGCATGGATACCCGAAAGAATGGTGCGCTCGTTTTCGGTGCCGTCATCAAGCGTGAATTGCAACAGCTTCTTCGACTTTTTGACCGCTTCGCACGCCTTGACCTTCACGGCGCGAAAATCGGATTTCGAGAAGGTTTCGAAATCAACGCAATCTTCAAACAACGGCTCGATCTCCACTTTGGAGAAATCGATCTCCACGGGAGCGGCGGGCGCCGTTTCCTCGACAACCGCCGTCGGTTGCGCCGTCACGTTCTCAACGGGCGGCAGATCGGACTTTTTGCCGTCGGAAAGGGGTTTCATCGTGGGGAACAACAACACGTCACGGATGGAAGCACTGTCGGTGAGCAACATCACCAAACGGTCAAGACCGAAGCCCAAACCGCCCGTCGGAGGCATGCCGTATTCGAGAGCGGTGAGGAAGTCCTCGTCCACCTCGGCGTTGGCGCCTTGAGCGCGGCGTTCAGCGACTTGCTTCTCGAAGCGACCGCGTTGATCGATCGGGTCGTTGAGTTCGGAGAACGCGTTGCCGAATTCGGTGCAGTTGATGAAATACTCAAAGCGTTCGGTGAACTCGGGATCGTTCGGCTTACGCTTCGCAAGCGGCGAGATCGCCACGGGATAATCGTAAATGAAGGTCGGTTGAATGAGCTTGTCTTCCACGAACTCATCGAAGAACGCCGCCAAGATGTCACCCTTGGTCGCGGCGTTTTCGTCATACTCGACATGATGTTCCTTTGCCGCCGCGACAGCGTCCGCATCGGTCTTCCAGTCGTAATAATCCACACCGGCGTACTTCTTGACCGCTTCGACCATCGTCAAGCGCTCCCAAGGAGACGCCATGTTGATCTCTTTGCCTTGATAAGGGATCACGTCGGTGCCGCAGACCTCTTTGGTCAGCCACACATACAATTCCTCAACCAAGTCCATCATGTCGTGATAGTCGGCATAGGCTTGGTACAGCTCGATGGAGGTGAACTCGGGGTTATGCTTCGTATCCATACCTTCGTTGCGGAAGATACGACCCACTTCGTACACCTTCTCAAAGCCGCCGACGATGAGGCGCTTGAGGTAGAGTTCGGTCTCGATGCGCAAATACATTTGCATGTCGAGCGTGTTATGATGCGTGATAAACGGACGCGCCGACGCGCCGATTTCCAACGTATGAAGCACGGGAGTGTCCACTTCAAGGAAGCCGCGTTGATCGAGGAATTGACGGATCAAGGTGGTGATGCGGCTGCGTTTGACGAACGTATCGCGCACCTCAGGATTGACGATCAAATCGAGGTAACGTTGACGATAACGAGTGTCGACGTCTTTGATGCCGTGGTATTTATCGGGGAGCGGGAGAAGCGACTTCGACAGCAGTTTGAGTTCGGTCGCATGAACCGAGATCTCGCCGCGGCGGGTGCGGAACGCAATGCCCTTAACGCCGATGATGTCGCC
>JAZTZV010000005.1:0-8379 GCA_045637645.1 Acutalibacteraceae bacterium
CGATACATCTGAATAGTTGGTGTCGATGGCGGTGAGGGTACACCCGTTCCCATACCGAACACGGAAGTTAAGCTCACTTGCGCCGACAATACTTGGCTGGAAGCGGCCCGGGAAGATAGGTAGATGCCAACACCAAGAAAAACTCCTTGTCATTTCGACAAGGAGTTTTTTATTATGTTCCAACGAATCGGAGGGGGCAGCGACCTCTCCATAGTTATTGCGTGTATGTAGGGCGCGCAGACTCCTGCACGTCGCAAGCCTTCGTTTATTGCATGTATTACACATCAATAATGGGCGTTTCAGCATGTCTTCCGCTATAAACGAAACGGATAAATCCGTTTCCTATAATTGCGTGAAGCAGTACCGTTCTCATTGCACCCAACTTTCACTGCATAAAAAACCGACTGCCTCAAACGGGGCAGTCGGTTTCATCTGCTTTTGCAGGTGTATTCTTTTTGACAAACACGGGTGAGAAACGGTTCAAAATCATCATTACGCCGATCGTGATGAACAAAATCATCCATGCGATCCACCATATTGTTGAAAACAACGATCCGCTATGCAGGGTGATCGTTTCCCATTCCATCTTTTCCGCGATGAGATAGATGATCTGTTGAACCCAATACACGACTAAGGCAATCACTGTACCGAGCACGCCGAGCACCGCGCTGATAATTGTAAGAATCTTACCCGCTTTCGGACTGATCAGCCACGCGACAGTGGCACCGAGAAATGCCAAACAGGTGATCGTCGCTGTAATCGGATCAATCCAACGCGTGATCATAGCGGGATCTTCAAGTAACAAAGCATAGGTTAGTTGTGTCGCCAAAAATCGAATTACCGTTGCACCTACAGCAAGTGACATTGCCGCCGTCGTGAACGGTATCAACCATGTGCCGAATGGTTTTTTGTGGTCGAAAACGATGTAAAAGATCAGCAATCCGATTGCAATAAACAACGGGAGAGTTGTAAGAAGCGCCGTCGAGAACGCGCGCACAGTCGAAAATATTTGCATAAACGGATAAAACGACACTTCCGACGAGCTGTTCGTCCACCACCAATGTCCAACCAAAAAATCAACAGAGATATAGGTGTTGTCATATGTCGAGAATTGCGCATACACAGACACAATATAACTCAATAGAGCGAGCAAAATGCCCGCAAGTGCCAGTACAGCACCGCCGAGCAGAATCGGTTTGCCGCGCAACGTTTCACGCGTCGTCAACGGAGAATTCGTCATGATATTGTTCCTCGCTTTCGCTTTGGGGTGGTTTCAGTATAGCACGATTCACCGAAAATGTAAATCTATTTATGATAGATACGGAGAATTCCAGCGACGACCGGATTTGTTTTAATCCAATCCAATGTGCACATTCGCAACATCGTCACCGTTTTCAAGAGTTTCCGATTGGCAAGAGGATTGGATTCGATCGTTGTCGGTTTTGTACGTAACCGTTTGTGTAACAATAGAACCTTGTTCCGTTTCGGAGATGTCAATTTGAATATACGGATGATGCCAATTGTTGGTGTTGTAGAAACCACCCTCAATAACGATTGTATCATAAACCACATTCATACAAAGATTCCCGTAAGGCGCATCAAACGTGTATCCGTCATCACTTCGTTTGATATTGGATACGCCGCCGATGTGATATTGATCCGCGGAAACCAATTCACCGTTTTCATACACCGTCACCATAGCAACGCCGTTCAAATGACGATTTTGCATCCAATTCGGCCCGCCGAGGAGAAAGAACACAGCGACAATTCCAAATGTTGCCAACACCAATAACACACTCAAACTCTGGATGGTCTTGCTCGCTTTTTTGAGCAATTGATGCAACGGCGCGGTTTCCTCTATGGGCGGTTGTTCCTCTGTGTGAGTGTTATTTGTCAAAATAATGATCAGTTCTTCTGCAGAAACTTCACGTGCGATATCGGCTTTTTGTAACGCTTCATATAATTGCCGATTGGTTTGCTGTTCGTCTTCCAATTCCCGCAAACGCGTTTGTATATCCTCTCGCGATACATTTGAATCGATGAATCGTTTGATTTGTTCAATGTGAAAACCTGCTTGTCGGAATACTTTGATATTTTCCAAACGCAAAACGTCTTCGCGCGTAAACGAATAGCTTTTACGCCCGGAATACGATTCTTGATTTGCGGGCGAGAGCAAGCCACACTCCATATAATAGCGAACTGTGCGATCGGTCAAGCCTGTTTGTGTACAAACCTCTTTTATTTTCATCATAACGCCGCCTTTCTGCCGTTATTATACAATTTAACGCCACGTAAAAGTCAAGGCATTTTCGAGAAAATCAGTTGAATTTTGCTCTCTCTTGCAAAATCGCTGTCGATTGTATATAATAAAAGTATCAAAAACCATATGCAATGGCATTCGTTGTTGCAGAAGGAGAACCGAATGAAATCAATTAAAACCATTTTTAAAACAGGTTACGGCCCGTCGAGTTCTCACACGATGGGGCCGTCCTTTGCGGCGTTGGATTTCAAACAACACTATCCTCAAGCACAGCGTGTGCAAGTGATCCTTTACGGCTCGCTTGCCAAGACGGGCGTCGGACACGGCACGGATCGCGCGATACAGGAAACAATCGCCCCGCTTCATTCCGAAATCGTGTTTGATATGGATACGCAAACGTCCACACATCCCAACACACTCGACTTCATCGCCTATAAAGACGATGTCGAAATCGGACGCAAGCGGTATTACAGCATCGGCGGCGGCGAGATTCTTGCAGAAGGCAACGATACGTTGGAGCCGAAGGAAATCTATATCCATAAACATTTCACGGAGATTGCCGCGTATTGCAAATCGCATCATATGCGTCTGTCGGATTATGTATTCGCGTGCGAAGATGACGATATTCGCCCTTTCTTACTGAACGTTTGGAAAACAATGCAAAACGCCATTTTTGAAGGGATCGGCAAAACCGGTTTGCTTCCCGGCGGCATTGATGTGGAACGAAAAGCACAGTTTTTGTATAATCAAAAGCACATCGACGAAAGCCCGCAAACCAAAGAGAACCGCCTTGTGTGCGCTTACGCATTCGCGGTCAGCGAACAAAATGCCGACTGCGGCGTCATCGTGACCGCACCGACATGTGGCTCGTGCGGCGTTGTTCCGGCGGTTTTAAAATATATGCAGGATGCGAAAGGTTTCTCCGACGACGATGTCGTGCGTGCGCTGGCGGTCGCAGGTTTGATCGGTAATATTGTCAGCACCAACGCTTCGATCAGCGGCGCCGAATGCGGTTGTCAAGCCGAAATCGGCACCGCGTGCAGTATGGCATCAGCGGCACTTTGTGAGTTGTTCGAAATGGGCATCGATCAAATCGAATATGCCGCCGAAATCGCGATGGAACATCATTTGGGTCTCACCTGCGATCCGGTTTGCGGATTGGTGCAAATCCCTTGCATTGAACGCAACGCGGTGGCGGCGATGCGTGCCATCAACGCGCTCAGCTTGTCCAATTTTCTGTACGGCAGTCGAAAGGTGTCGTTTGACATCGTGGTGGAAACCATGTACCAAACAGGCAAAGACTTATCACATTTGTATCGCGAGACCTCCGAGGGCGGTTTGGCAAAGTTGTATTCCAATCTATAAGAAATACTTCTTGTGTTTCTTGTAAAATTATGGTATAGTTGTTTTTGTACGAATACTTTGATAAATAAGGAGAGATCCCTATGATTCAGATCACCGAACTCGAGAACGGCAAATACAAAGTAAAAGCCACCCTGCCTGCGCATCAGATGGCAGATGAGCGCCTTGACATGCCGTATCCGCCCAAATTCGAGCAAACCGAATGGGAAGCGGAACTGTCCCACAACGAAGATCTGACTCCCGCAGCGGAAGTGCGCTATACCAAGCGCCCCGGTGGTGTCTATATCTATTCCAATAACCCTGAAATGATGTTTGCGCCCGACCTCAACCAAATGCTTCTCAAAAACGAGCATTTGACGGGTGAGTGCTTCTTTACGTACGAACATTCCAACCACACGGGCGAGCCGTTCTTCCTTGGCTATAAACTCTACAATAACGGCGATAAACCCGTGAACGTCACCGTTACCAACATCGGCAACCAAGTGCGCGGCGAGTGGCTCGGTCAACGTGAGTGGATCGATTTCTACGGCATGGAGTTCGATCTTCCTGCCGATTATTTCCTTGCCGACGGCAAAACGGTCAACCCGATGTACGTCGGTTGCGATTACGTCCGCTACAACCCCAACAAATTCGTTGCGGATACCGTGACGGTCGCTCCCGGTGAATATTATTGGGTCATCGGCGGTACCTCGGGCGATCTGCCGATCGGCTCGTGGTCGGGCGTGACGGCGGATCAAGCGATCCTCTGCGGCAAGTGCGCCAACGGTGCTGTCCGCTTCATCATCGAGGGCGGCGAGCTTCACGGCTCGTTCTGGTGCTACACCGAGCCCACCGAATGCGACATCAACAAGCCCGAACAAGGCTACATTTGTAAGCGTGACGACCGCAACTTCGCGGCGCAATACAAGGGCATCGACAAGGAAACCAAAGGCCTTTTGGAAGCCGAGATTTCCTTCATCGTCAGCGACGAGACCAAAGCGGGCAGACTGCCTGTGAAGTACACCGTGACCCGCGACCCCAACTGGCAAGAGGTCAAAGAGCCGTTTGCGAAATTGAATATGCAAACGTTCGAGCGTGAAGGATACGACTGGCTCACCGCTCTTAACCCCAACGATAACCATACCGCTGTCGGCACGGATATGATTAATTTTGAGTGCGTCTTGCCTGACGGCACCCCTGTTATCATCGACAATGAGCACACCGACGGCGAAGCGCTCAAAGCGAACACCGGCAACTGGATGGTGCAATATACCACCAATTACAACTTCGTCAACGCGGGCGACCGTACTCGCCGCGTCAAGATCTTCGGTCACAACACGGGCGTGTTGATGATCATCGCGCGCGATGAAAACGGCAACATCCTCGAGAAGAAACTGAACATGCAACCTTACAGCTTCGATGCACCCGATAAAGCGTTTGCGGGCGTGGACACCTCGCTTCTCGTTGAGAAAAACGGCAGATGGTGGTTCAACGTGGACGGCAAACCCTACATCGACGTGTGGGATGAGCGTTCGGGCATGTACGAGTTCGACCTTCCTGCCAAAACGGCGATGCGCTTGAGTGTCGACGAGTTGATTCTCGCCAACTCCTGCGGCGGCGTCAACCACTGGGTCGAAGTGGACTGATTATGAATCGAAAACTCTCCTTGGCATCAAGGAGAGTTTTTCATTATGGAAGGTAAGTTTGCAAAACGCAGAAAAATCTATGAAAAGAATTGTATCCGCGCGATCAATGTGGTACAATGAAACCAATTCCTATTCTATAAGGAGTGAACACAACGTGAAAAAATGGCTATCTTTTTTATTGGCGGCGGCTCTTTTGTGCGCGGCGGTGCCGATGGTGGCATCTGCTCAGCAGGAAATCAGCATCGAAGTGAACGGACGAAACTGTAATCGTGATGCTGGCAAACTGATCGTGTACACAGAGGAGTACGGCGACACAACGGGCACAAATTTCTGGGGTCTTGAAGCGGTCGTCGACAGCAACAATTGCGTCATCGAAATGTCCAACGGCAATGCCGAAATCCCCGAAGGCGGTTTTGTGGTATCGGGACACGATGACGAAGAAAAAGAAAACGGCAAGAAAATGAAAACGTGGATCCAACAAAACATTACGTACGGCGATTATGTGTATTACAATCACCGTACGTCGATGCTGACGGTGTCGGATCAACCGTTGCCTGCCAAATCGCCGTTTTATTCGTTTGATAACCCTGCGGATGCGGTGAACGTGGAACGCGGCGACAATCAGCAAATCCTGTACACGCCGGAATACGGCACGACGACCGGAACCGGCGAATACGGCTATGAGGTTGTCGTTGAGGACGGCGTTGTCACCAAACTCGGCGGTAACAATTCGACGATTCCGTCGAACGGCTATGTGGTATCGCTTCACGGTCATACCGCCGGTTGGATGCGCTTGAAAATTGTCAAGGGTATGGAAGTGGAGTTTGATCCCGAAACCCTCAACGTGGTGTTTAAATACAGCGCGGAAGGCTTGCAAAAGTCTGTTACGTATCTGATCGATCAAGCGCAAAACGGTATAAACGACGCAAAAGCAACATTTGTGTATGCGGATTACGATGCCACGCAATCTGCGCTGGACAGCTTGGAAGCAACCTATCAAACGGCGTTGACCGCCTATCAAGCGGACGGCGATGAAAATGCCTTTGCGGATTGCTGCGATGTTTTGATCGAGAAGATCGGTGTGCTTTGCAATTCGCTTTGCGACAGCTATCCTGTGCAATATCGCGGCGTGTGGATCCGTCCTTCGCAGAAGACTGCGGCGGAAGTGGATGCGTACATCAAAACCTTGCGCGATGCTTGCGTCAACTTTGTGTGCATCGAGGGCTGGTTTGAAAACGGCGTGATCATGGAAGTGCCCGAGGGCAGCCTGTTCGGTCGTCATCCGTCGTTTAATTATGATGTCCTGCAAGCGTATATCGACGCTTGCCACAAATACGGCATGGAGTGCCATTTGTGGATGCCGATCTTGTGTGTCGGCAGTATGATCCACGACGGCTATGCAGACCGCTCGGTCGTAGGACAGAAAGAGGAATGGCTGTCTCTGAATCAGTCGGGTTTGCCGTATAATAAAGACGGCTTTATGATGATCGATCCTGCCAACGAGGAAGCCAAAGCCTATTTGTTGGATTTCTACAAATACATCGTCACTACTTACGATATCGATTGCTTCGAAATGGACTATATCCGCTATTATGCCACGACGTCCGAAGCGGATTTCGGTTATACCGAAGCGGCGTTTGCGGGATTCGAAGAAGCGTACGGCTACGGTGTGACGCCGAAATATGATCGCAGTGCGGACTATTGGGAAGACTGGTGTCAATATCGCCGCGATTGCGTGTCGCAATGGGTGCGCGATATTCGCGCGATGATCGACGCCGAAGCCCCTGATGTGTTGTTGGCGGCGGACGTGGCATTCCCGTTTGAGCATGCGCTCGACGTGGTGTATCAAGAATTCCCCAAGTGGTTGGAAGAAGGTCTCATCGACATTCTCCATCCGATGGCATACGGTGACGGTTTCGGCGAGGATATCAAAAAATCGGTGGAACTCGCGGGAACACGTTGCATGGTCGTGACGGGACTCGGTGCGCAAGTGGACATCTTGGGTGCGACGGAACTCGAACGTCAAGCACGCGAGAACAACAGCTACGGCGCGTACGGCGAGTGCTATTTTGAGGCACAAGCATATCTTGCCGACCAAGTGGATGTGGCGGTCAAGCAAACGGTCTATCGCAACGATGCGATCCCGATGTTCTTGGATGCGGACGCATCGGTCACAGCGGTGCTCGATTACATGAACGGACGCATCGATGACATCATCGTGCCGCTTGAGGGTATGACCGAAGCGGAAGCAAAAGCCGTGAAAAAGGCGATCGCATCCGCAACAGATAATCCGAGCGAAAAGGCACTTCTTAAATTGGAGAAGGCGATCGGTTCGGTTGAAAACGAGCAAGCCAAAGAAGTGTTGCTCAAAGATCTGGAACGTGCTCAGCGTATCGCGAACGTTGCACAGCTTGAATCCAACGGTGGAAACGGCATGGATACGTCGCTGTTCATTTGGATTGCGATCGGCATTGCTGTCGCTGTGATTGCGGCCGCGGGCATCACGCTGGTGATCGTTCTCCGTCCCAAAAAGAAACAATAAAAACCAAAAGGACGATGTCGTGTGACATCGTCCTTTTTTGCATCCAAAATAAATGTGCAATATCGTGTTGTGTCACATTCTTTTGCTGTGTGCCAAAGAGATTGCGCTCAATAAAACCGGCGCCGCACAAATCCCAATGGGAGACATGTCCAAACCACTTGCAAAAAACGATACAATTCCTACAACCGAAGCGGTTCCGAATACCATTACCGCCAAAAACTCCACAAGATTTAAAAACCATAGGGGAGTATCGTTTTTGATTTGAAAATATAAAACCAAAAATGCACCAAAGAAACAAGCGACAGATACAACAAGTGTCACGATCAGAGAATAGAGTTTGTTTTCTGCAGGGCCGAATACAGCGTAAGATGCGTATAGTATACTCGCCGTGACGAGCGGAAGAATGAACGATATCTTTTGGCAACGAAACAGGCTGTCAAGAATATTCTTCATGCAATCACCGCCTTCAAGAAAAGTATACCACGTAAGCGAAAGGAAGTCAACTTTTTCAATTACTTCTCTAAAAGAACCGCCGAATCAGGTAGGGGGAGAGAAAAAGTAAAATCCCGAACGCTTTCGCGTTCGCGATT
>JAZTZV010000006.1:0-24624 GCA_045637645.1 Acutalibacteraceae bacterium
AAGACCGCTTGGCCTCCGACTTTCTGCCAACGACAACATCGCATGGATCGACGAGATTGCCGCCCGTCCGTTTTTGGATTTGGAATATTTCGATTGGCATCGTTATCGCATCCGAACATTTATCAAAAACGGTACCTTAGAACATGTGCCTCTTCGAGGTCTGAAAAGTTCCAATATCATCCGACACAAACAGTCAACAAAACAGCTGTCGATTGCCGATTTACGTTTGATCGGTTGTGCCAATTTACCCGCTTTTCCAAACGACAAACCCGCTCATCTACCGGAAGCACAGGTGTGGGTATTGTTATCGACAACAGGAGCGGTATACGTTGTTCAAAACGATGATACGGAACGGTTGTTGCAGTTGTTGACCACATACAACGATACGCAAATCGCGGTTTGGGTCACGCTTTGGTGGCATAACCGCACATTGGATTTGCCGTCGTTCGCATCACGCAAAGCCCTTTTGGAACTGAATCCCGCCAACGCCGACACATGCGTTCCCTTGCACGGTTTCGGAAGCATAAACGAAAAGTGTCTCGGCGATACGTTATCGTAAGTTTAACGGAGATGATCGATAATGAAGCAATGCCCTACTTGCAAATCCATCGTAAACGCCGAAAACGCCTGTCCGATTTGCAAAACCTCGCTTGTATAT
Source organism: Acutalibacteraceae bacterium (assembly GCA_045637645.1). Lineage (GTDB taxonomy): Bacteria > Bacillota > Clostridia > Oscillospirales > Acutalibacteraceae > RGIG1959. The sequence continues at coordinate 659 of JAZTZV010000006.1, forward strand.
GAGCCGTCTGCTCACACCGATAATGAACACATCGTGTACAATCGATATTTCGCATTGTATCTGCTCAAGACGCTGTGGATCTCGATATTGACTGTTGGAGTTTGCGGCTTTTTCCTCATCGGATGGCACACGAAATACGAGACATTTTGGATGCCGATTGTATTGTTTTCGGTGTTATCGTTTATTTGCGGATTATCGCAACGACACAAGCCGCGTTTTTCTTTTTACACAGACGATGCTTTTCGTGCCATGATGGTCCTCTCGCAATACCTATCGGCGGTGACCGCGTTGTTTTTCACGCTGATTCCTATTCTCCTGCCATGTTAGCTTGCGGCGTGCAGAGGACTGCGCACCCTACGTACACATTGCAAGTTTGCGGTAATACATCAACCGAAGAAACAGCCTTTTATTCAACACATAATGAAAAGAGACAAAAGCACACATCGCTTTTGTCTCTTTTTTCTTTAAATTATCCGATTTCCGCAATGACTTCGACTTCGACGAGAACGCCCTTCGGGAGAGCCGCCGCCGCCACGCAGGAGCGCGCAGGCTTGCCGACGAAGTATTTGCCGTAGATCTCGTTAAACGCGGCGAAATCCGCCATATCCTTCAAAAAGCATGTGGTCTTAACGGCTTTTTCGTAATCCGAACCCGCCGCTTTGAGAACCTCACCGAGGTTTTGCATCACTTGCTCGGTTTGAGCAACGATGTCGGTTGCTTCGACTTCACCGCTTTTCGGGTTGATCGCGATTTGACCCGACGTGAACACGAGCGAGCCGCTGATGACCGCTTGCGAGTAAGGGCCGATCGCCGCAGGGGCAGAATCGGTATGAACGATTTTAGACATGGTCTGTTCCTCCTTTAATATTATTGAATGATGCGGTAGCCGGCCGATGCCAACGCCGCTTTGATTTCATCCACATGAGCATGGTCGCGCGTTTCCAAGCCCAAGCGCAGGTAACACGCGGTGATGTCGGTGTCGAGATCGGCGCGATCGTGATACACCGACACAACGTTGCCGCCCGCTTTGGCGACAATATCCGACACAGCCGTAAGCTGACCGGGTTTGTCGACGAGTTCGACGGTGATATCGGCCGAGCGACCTGCTTTGAACAAACCGCGAGAGATCACGCGCGACAGGATGGTCACATCGATGTTGCCGCCCGAGACAAGGCACACGACCTTTTTGCCTTCAACAGGAACTTTGTTAAACAGCACCGCCGCCACGGCAACCGCACCCGCACCTTCGGCGATGAGTTTTTGTTGCTCAATGAGCGTCAGGATCGCCGAGGACACTTCGTCGTCGCTCACGGTGACGACCTCGTCAACATAATCACGGCAAAGCTGATAGGTCAGCTCGCCCGATTTTTTCACAGCAATGCCGTCCGCAATCGTTTTCGCAGTCGGAAGCGCATCGGGGCCGCCTTCTTGAAGCGCATGCACCATCGACGCGGCACCCGCCGCTTGCACGCCGTAGACCTTGACGTCGGGGCGCAAGCTCTTGATCGCATAAGCAACGCCCGAGATCAGACCGCCGCCGCCGACAGGCACGACCACCGCATCGACATCATCAAGTTGCTCGAGGATTTCAAGACCGATCGTGCCTTGACCCGCGATGACGTCCTCGTCATCGAACGGATGAATAAACGCATAACCGCGTTCGTCCTTGAGTTGCAACGCACGCGCGTAAGCATCGTCGTAAACGCCTTTGACAAGCTCAACCTGCGCACCGTAACGTTTGGTCGCCTCAACCTTCGAAATGGGAGCGCCGTCGGGCAAGCAAATCAGCGACGAAATGCCGTTTTTGGTCGCCGCCATCGCCACGCCTTGTGCGTGGTTACCCGCGGAGCAAGCGATAACGCCTTTCGCCTTTTCTTCGGCACTGAGTTGCGAGATTTTGTATGCCGAGCCGCGCACCTTGAACGAACCCGTGATTTGCAGGTTTTCGGTTTTCAGATACACCTGCGCGTCGGAGCGCATTTGCGGCGCGAAGATGAGATCGGTTTGACGGATCACATCTTTGAGCACATATTTCGCATGATAGATCTTGTCGAGAGTCAACATAGTTTCGCCTCCATCGATAAATAAAAAAGTCCCGTCCTATATGGACGAGACAACAAGTCGCGTGTAAACCACCATACAGCATCCAATAATGCGTGCCCCGTTAACGGAGGGCGACCGTGCTTACTTAAAGGAGACCGTTCGGCAAGCCTGTTCGAGGGTGATGACCCATTGAACCGTTCTTTTACCGCTTCGCACCACACAGCGGCTCTCTGAAAAAAGCGACGGGTCGGGTGTCCCTGTCAATACATTTACACATATTATATAGAGAATAGTCCTTTTTTTTCGTTTTGTCAAGTGTTTTTTGCTTCACCGCTTTGCTTTCCCCGTCATACAGTACAGTGAGATGAAATTTTAATAAGGAGAGTGCTGATTATGACACATCAAGAATCGATCCGTTTCTTTTTCGGTGCCAACACCCCTGTCGGATTCACGGGATTCCACCAAACCGATTTGTACGATCCGCGCGACGGATGGGTGGCATTTCTCATCAAAAGCGGCGCAGGAACGGGCAAAGCCACCTTTATGCGACGCGTGTTGAACGAACTGACAGCGCAGGGGTTGGAGGCAGAAGCCGTTTATTGCTCCTCCGATCCCGACTCACTCGATGCGGTGGTGTTCCCCACCATCAAACTCTGCGTCGTCGACGCGACGGCCCCCCATATCATGGAGCCGATTGCATACGGCGAATGCGAACAACTTGTACCGTTCGGTTGTTGCTTGCGTCCCGCTCAAACACTGACGCAAACCGACGCTTGGTTTGAAGCCGCGGACGCTTGCACAGCCGCGCACGCGCGTTGTTGCCGTTTTCTCGCCGCCGCCGAGCAGTTGCTCGCCAACAATCGCCTATTGGCGCAATCCGTCATGAACGCCGATAAAATCGACGTGGCGGCGCACAAGCTCGCGCAAAAAGAAGCGGTTTTATCCGACAATCCCTTTGAAACACGCCGCTTTTTGTCCGCTGTAACCCCGCAAGGGTATGTGTTTTTTAAGGATACAGCGGCGATTCTTTGCCCGAAGCTGTATGTGCTTGAGGACGAATACGGCGCGGTGTCAACGCGATTCATGACCACATTGCGACACCATTTATCCGAACTCAAGCAAGAGATGATCACCTGTTTTTCGCCGCTGACACCCGATGTCCCCTCCCACATTCTCTTGCCGTCGGCAGGTGTCGGATTTTTGACCTCCAACAGCCGCGAAACCATCGATTTTCCCGTGTATCGCCGTTTGCATACCGCACGTTTTGTCGACAACGAGCGTTTACGCACCAAGAAGCAACAAATGCGCTTCAATCGCCGCGCTGCCGCTGACATGCTCCGCGAAGCGGTGCAAAGTGCGGTGGACGCCAAAGCGCATCACGATTGCATGGAAGCACTTCATGTCGCGGCAATGGATTGGGAGAAGTGGCAACGCATGGCAGACGATGTAATGGCAAGTATCCTGTGGGTTGTCTCGTCCCGCCGTTGACTTGCGAAAAAAACCGTGGTATACTAAACAATGTATTAATATGTGTTAAAAGGATGTGTGAACATCAATGAAAAAAGGCATCCGTTTCTTTTTGGCGTTGTGGGCGGCGAAGGCAACCACCGCCGTGTTACGCATGATGCATCGTAACGCGACGCACCTGCCGGGTCTTGTGGCGATGAAGCTCTGTCCCGATTTTCTCGGACGCGTGGATAAGCCCAACACCATCATTGCGGTGACGGGCACCAACGGCAAAACCACCGTATGCAATTTGGTGGACGATCTGCTTGCCGAAAACGGTCAAATGCCGCTCAACAACCGCTTCGGCGGTAATGTGCGCGGCGGCATTGTCGCAACATTCCTCAACGCCTGCACGATGTCGGGGCATATCCGCGAGGACATCGCTGTTTTGGAAGTGGACGAACGCAGTGCGATCCACATTTTCAAATATATCACGCCGAACTATCTGCTTGTGACCAATCTGTTCCGTGATTCGTTTAAGCGCAACGCGCACTCGGAATTCATTTCCGACATCCTCAACCAAGCGATTCCGAAGGAAACCAAGCTGATCGTCAACGCCGACGATTTGATCAGCAGTCATTTGGCTCCCCAAAACGACCGTTTGGCGTTCGGCATTGCACATCGCGAAGATGACTGGGAAAACCCGCAAAACATCGTGTGCGACATCGTGACGTGCCCGAAATGCGGCGCGAAGTTGGATTATGATTTTGTGCGTTACAACCACATCGGTCGCGCGCATTGCCCGTCGTGTGACTTCGGTTCGCTGACTCCCGCGTATGAAATCACCGCTGTGGACACGACGGCACGCACGCTGACGATGCAAACGCCTGCAGGCGAAGAACAGTATCGCATGCTCGGTGACAACATCACCGATTGGTACAACACGCTTGCGGCAGTTACGTTGCTTCGTGAACTCGGATTGTCCGCCGAACAAATCGAGCATTCGCTTCAAAAGCAACAAATCGTGAAATCGCGTTTCGATCAAATCGAAGAAAACGGCAAAACGATCACGATGCTACTTGCGAAAGGTCAAAACCCGATTGCTTGTTCGCGCGCGTTTGATTTTATTCGCCGCACCGAAGGCAATAAAGCGGTGATTTTGCTAATCGAAGATTTCTTCGACGCGAAACATTCGACCGAAAACATCGCCTGGTTGTATGACGCCGATTTCGAATTTTTAAATGACGACAGCGTCAAGCAAATCATCGTTGCGGGTGTGCGCGCGGCAGATTTCCGTGTGCGCTTGTTGCTGGCGGGTGTTCCCGACGATCGCATCATCACGATGCGCGACGAAGCCGCCACCGCGGATGCTGTGGCACTTGATGTCATTGACAACACATTCGTGTTGTTTGATGTGTACACCGTGCAATTCGCCGAAACGGTGCGCGACCGCATGAAAAACCGTTTAAACGGCAACGACGAGGAGGTGACGGCATGATCATCGAGATTTTATATCCCGAGCACGCCAACCTCTTCGGTGATATGAGCAACATGCGCTATTTGCAAGCGTGTTTGCCCGACGCGGAATTTATTCGCACGCCGATGACGGATGTGCCGTATTTTGTCAATCACAAGGTCGATTTGCTGTATATGGGGCCAATGTCCGAACGCACCCAACAACGCGCGATTTTGTCGTTGATGCCGTTTGCCGACCGCCTGTCGGAGATGATCGACAACGGCACGCCGATGTTGTTCACGGGCAATGCCATGGAAGTTCTCGGTCACAACATTCAGCTTGAAAGCGGCAACAGCATCCACGGTCTCGGCATCCTGCCGCTCAATGCCAAGCAAGATATGTTCCATCGCTACAATGGTCTTGTGCTCGGTCATTTCGCACCGATTCAAGCGGATATCGTCGGCTTTAAAAGCCAATTCACATCCGCTACGGGTGACAACGCGGAATGTGCGTTTGTCAAGGTGGAGCGCGGCATCGGACTGAACAAGCAATCGAAATACGAAGGCTTTTTCAAAGGCAACATGATCGCGACGTATTTGATCGGCCCGTTGCTGATTTTGAATCCTGCGCTGACGCGTTGGCTTCTCGACACCATGGGCGCGACGGACGCACCGCTCGCTTTTGAAGAAGCGGTCACCGACGCTTATACTCGTCGTTTGGCAGAATTTTGTGACCCACAGGTCGACGTCGAATAACAATCAAAAAACGAGCCTCTTTCATTCGGAAAGAGGCTCGTTTTCATTGGATTCGGTTGTTTCGGAGTCGGGCGCATCGTCTTTGGCTGTGTCGTCTTCAACCGCATCGTCTTCCGAGGAATCATCTTCCTCGGGCGGCTTCTCCTCCGCCGTGTCGGTCGGTTCAGGCTCGCGCGGTTTCGATTTTCGCGCACGTAAGATCGTCAGCACGATCATCGCACCAACCGCAACCCCCGCCGCCACCATGATCACGATCATGCCGATGGGAGAATCGTCGCTTTGATAACGCGTGACACCGCCCGCATCGTAGGTCGGCTGAGTCGGGCGCGCGGTGCCGTGCGTGGCGGTGGTAACCGCCGCCGGACTGTAAGCGGTGGTACCGACAGTTCCGAACGCGGTTTGAAACTCACCGACATCCGACAGTGCCAAATGTTCGACGGTGAGTTCTCCCGCACCCTTCAGCATGATAAACACCGTCTCGATCGTGACAACACCATCCTCGGGTACACCGAGATCGTTATAACGCAGATAGGATTCGATGTTCAACGAACAGGTGTAATGTCCCGCGTTGACACCGCCGCCGTCGGGCGGCACTTGCTCTTGGAACGCCTCGTACCACGAGGGACCCGCCAACTGTGGAAACACCGCGAAATCGCCGTTTTGCAATTTTAACGCGATGTTAAACGGTGCCGCAGACGACACCGACAATTGCAAAAACGGAGTCTCCTTGACGTTCACGGGCGTTTTGATATCGATCGCGGCGGTCGTGCCGGCTTCTGTAGGTGCTTGCACGATCAACACGTTTTGAGGCGCATACGAAAATGCGCCGTCTCGTTTTGTCAAATAGGTCGTGTCCTCCTTCAACAGAGGCAACGTTGTTTCAGCGGCAACGGTCAAGACACTCACGCTGAGCATCAACAACAACGACACCGCCGCCATCCAGCATTTTTTCACGGGATCCCTCCCTTCACTTCCTTATTATTGTACTATTCCTCAGCAAAAAGTCAAGCGTTTCCTAACAACTCGGCAAGTTGTTTGCCGACCATACGTCCGCTGAGAAGCGCTTCGGTTAAGGTGTTGGCGTCCGTTCCGACTTCAATGAGCAACGATCCCGCCAGCAATCCTTGGTTGTAACGCGCATCCACCATGTACAGCGGACGCATCACATCGGGATATGCGTCGTTCATCGCCGCTTGCAGTTGTAACGCTGTTTGCAAATTGACTTCGCAATGGTCATTCGGAAGTTCATCGGTATCCGTGGCACCGACGACGAGCATGACCTGCGCCGCTTTTTGCCCGTCCACCGTCGCGGTCGGCTTGACCTTCGTCAAATCGTCGTACATCATCGCATCGCGGTGAATATCCAGCACCATACAAATCGACGGGTATTGCTGTAGATACGCTTCGATCGTCTCCTCCGCACGACCGTACGCTCCCGTATATTGAGGGGAATCGTGCAACGTCATGTCATGGATCACGCCGATACCCTGCGCGCGCAATTCCTGTGCGATCACTTCGCCGACCGCCACGACGTTTTGGGCGGTATCGGTACTGCGCGTCGGGTCATCGTCGTTGTAATACCCCGCATAATAGGACATGTAACACTCGGTCGCGTGCGTATGCACGATCAACACTTGCGGCTCGTCGGTGCTTGCTGTTTTGATCGGCATACCGCCTGCCAACAACGCCGCATAATCATACGACACACCGCTGTTGTTTTTGACATAGATCCCCGCACCGACATCCACACCGCCGCCGACCGATTCTTCGCTCACCGCACCGCCGCCGTCGCCTTTCGGAGGGATGATCGGACTGCTCAAAGCGGGAACGGATTTCGGAAACACTGCCGTCGGCACAGTCGGCAACGTAACGGATTGTTCCTGTAGATCCGTTTGCTTGAGATATGACACCGCTTCGCGCGGACGTTGTAACCCTGTGAGCACCAATGCGGCACGTTCGCCGATCATACGCCAATCCGACAACGGCACATATCGCACGCCGACCGCCAACAACGCTACACACAGCAAAAGCGGCAACCCTCGCATCAAACCATCTCCGATCCGCCTCATGCGCACCCCTCCCATCTGCTGTAATCGTATGGGAATCGGACAAGAAAGATGCCACATTGTCGACAAATCCAAAAAGAATTTCAAAAAAGTCAAATTTTTTTCAAAAAACAGTTGCATTTTTCTGTGGTTCGTGGTATTATTATCACCGCGTGATTTATAAAATGTTTTTATAAGAGGAGGTGTGACCATGCCCAACATTAAATCCGCTAAAAAGCGTGTGAATGTCATCGCTGTCAAAACGGCGCGCAACAAGGCGAACCGCTCGGCTCTGAAGACCGAGATCAAGAAGGCCAATGCCGCGATCGAAGCCGGCGCAGAAGACAAGGCCGTTGCTGTGAACGCCGCGATCAAAAAGATCGACCAGGCTGTTGCTAAGGGCCTCCTGCATAAGAACACTGCTGCCAGGAAAAAGTCCGCCCTCGCGAAGAAGGCTAACGCCTAATTCCGTGGCAAATTGCAAAACAAAAAGTGACCGTTGTCGTTTCGACAACGGTCTTTTTGTTTTTTATTTTTGCAACTTAATACTAACGTCTCCCGATGACAGCGCCTCTTCCCTGCCGTTCGCATAACGCACTCGCAAGCGACATTGCTCGTCGACACCGATTGCAACGGCATCTCGATCGCCCGACGGCGCTTTGACTGTGACACGTTTGCCGACAAGGCAAGAACGCGCGCGATATTCGTCCACGTAGCGTTTCTCTTCAATGTGCGCATATTCTTCGAAAAACGCGTCCAAAACCGCCGCCACAAGCGCGTTGCGATCTCCTTTCGTTTGATCATACACAGATGCGGCAATATCCGCTATATCGGCTGGAAAACCGTTTTTTGGGGCGTTTACGTTGATGCCGATACCGAGCACGGCATACGCCATATTTCCGCCGTCAAACGCCGCCTCGGTCAAAATACCGCATACTTTCTTGCCGTCGCAATACACGTCGTTGACCCACTTGATTTGCGCTTTTCGGTCGGAAACGCGTTCGATCGCACGGCACACGGCAACCGCCGCCGCCGTCGTAATCGACAGGGCTTTTTGCGCGGGCAATTGCGGACGGAGCAACACGCTCATATACAAGCCTGTGTCGGCAGGCGAGCAAAACGAACGCCCGAGTCGACCGCGCCCCGCCGTTTGACTGTCGGCAAGCACCACAAGCCCTTCGGGTGCGCCGTTGTCGCCGCGTTCTTTGGCGATGCGGTTGGTGGAATCAACGCAATCGTACACGTCAAACGACAAGCCGCTTGTATGCAATTTTGCTTGAATCGCTTCGGCTGAGATCGCCATACCGCTCGCCCCTTTCTTTTCTATTACTATATCACAAGACAATGGTTGAAATCAAGAGAAAGCTATGATATACTCCTAAATACAACAGCTGACGAAAGAAGGAATCCCCTGTGTCGACGTTTTCGAAAGCCTCGCGCCTGGATGTGTTTCAAACAGGCATTTTTGCCGCGCTGAACGACGAAAAAGAGCGTCTGCAAAAAGAAGGTAAAAAACTGTACAATCTGTTTATCGGTACGCCCGATTTCAAACCCGCGCCCCATGTCATGGACGCGCTTTGCGAAGCGGCGAAAGACCCCGAGAACTGGAAATATTCACTCACCGAAAGCCAAGAACTGCTCCACGCGGTTTGCACCTATTACCGCGATCGCTTCGGCGTCACCATCACCCCCGACATCATCACCGCCGTCAACGGCTCGCAGGAAGGCATGGGACACCTCGGCATGGCGTTGTGCGACGAAGGCGACGTTGTGCTTCTGCCCGACCCCGGTTATCCCGCGTTTGAGGCAGGCGCACTTCTCGGAGATGCAACCATCGAATATTATCCGCTTGTCAAAGAATACGGCTTTATGCCGCGACTGGATTTGATCGACGAGGAAATCCTCAAAAAGGTCAAATACATGGTGGTGTCCTACCCCTCCAACCCTGTCGGCGCCGCCGCTCCAAAAGAGGTGTATGAAGACTTGATCGGTTACGCCAAGCGATACGGCTTCATTCTCATCAGCGACAACGCCTATTCGGATATTCTGTTTGACGAACGCGAAGGTTTTTCGTTCCTATCGCTTGAGGGTGCCGCCGAAGTCGGCGCGGAATTTTTCTCACTCTCCAAATCGTTCAACGTCACAGGTGCCCGTATTTCCTTTTTAATCGGCAATAAAAGCGTGATTGAAGCGATGAAGCTCCTGCGCTCCCAATACGACTTCGGCATGTTTACGCCCATTCAGAAGGCTGCTGTCGCGGCGCTCACCGGCCCGCGCGACGCCGTGAAGCGTCAATGCACGGAGTATCAAGCGCGACGCGATGCCCTTTGCGGCGGACTTCGTCGCTATGGCTGGGATATCCCCGACAGCGACGGCACGATGTTCGTCTGGGCACCGCTCCCCGAGGGCTACACCGATTCCACCGCATTTTGCAAGATGCTGGTGCGCGAAACCGGCGTGCTTTGCACCCCCGGCATCGCGTTCGGCAAACGCGGCGAAGGCTATGTGCGATTTGCGCTTGTTCTCCCGCCCGACGAACTGAAAGAAATCGCCGACGTGATCGGCAACAGCGGTATTTTAAATTGACCAAAACGGCGAAAAGCGTGTTTCCACCACGGTTTTTCGCCGCTTTCTGTTTTTGAAATAAAAAACGAGAAAATGAGCAAAAACGAGAAAAACAGAGAGAAAACGAGAGAATACGGGTTGTAAATTAAAAAATCGGGGATTTTGGGGTTGACAGGATTTTATAAATGTGGTATTATCATCGCCGTGAGTTAAAAACATCAAAACAACAGGAGGTATTTCACATGTCCACTTACATGGAAAAAGCCGGTCAAGTCGACCGCAAGTGGTATGTCATTGATGCCGCCGGTAAACCCCTCGGTCGTGTGGCTGCGCAAGCGGCTGTGCTCCTCCGCGGTAAGCACAAGCCCACCTTCACACCCCATGTGGATTGCGGCGATCATGTCATCATCATCAACTGCTCCAAGGCGATCCTCACCGGCAACAAGCTTCAAAACAAAGTTTGGTACCGTCACACCGGCTGGATCGGCGGCTTGAAGGAAACCAAGTACAGCACCTTGATGGCGCAACGCCCCGAAAAGGCGATGGAACTCGCTGTCAACGGTATGATCCCCAGCAACACCATCGGCCGTCAGGCGATGACCCGTCTGCGCGTCTATGCTGAATCCAACCACGCTCACGAGGCTCAAAAGCCCGAAGAGTTCAAACTGTAAGAAAGGAGCCTGCAAACAATGGATTACAATACCAGACCGTTTTTCTACGGAACCGGCAGAAGAAAGAAATCCGTCGCCCGCGTGCGTTTGTATGCCGGCACCGGTAAAGTCACCATCAACGATCGTGACATCGACAGCTATTTTGGTCTTGAGACCCTGAAATTGATCGTTCGTCAGCCGCTGGAGCTCACCGGCACCGCTGACAAGTTCGACATTGAGTGCCGCGTGAACGGCGGCGGCGTGACCGGTCAAGCCGGCGCGATCCGTCACGGCATCTCCCGCGCTCTCCTGCAATACAACAGCGACGAGCTCCGCCCGTTGCTCAAGAAGGCAGGCTTCCTGACCCGCGATCCGCGTATGAAGGAAAGAAAGAAGTACGGCCTCAAAGCCGCTCGTCGCGCTCCCCAGTTCTCGAAGCGCTGATTATTTCTTCTCAAACACAGACCCCGAAACCAAACGGTTTCGGGGTTTTCTTTTGGGTTTTTCAATAAATTCTCATTTTCTTCAAAAAAGATGTAAGAAGCAACTGTTTTTTCGGTATATATAATTGAAGGAGCAAACGAAACGAGGTGAATATATGGATGATAAAACGATTATTTCATTGTTTAACCAACGAAATGAAGATGCGATTATCGCTACCGACAAGCAATACGGTCACTATTGCCGAAGCATCGCTTTGCGAATATTACAAAATAAAAACGACGCCGAAGAATGTGTGAACGAAGCCTATATGCATATATGGGAAGCCATTCCTCCCGCATCACCAAAGAATTTTCGTTTATTTTTAGGAAAAATCGTCCGTCATATCGCCATACATATTCACGAAAAACAAAGTGCGGTCAAACGGGGAGGCGGCCAATACAATCTTGCTTTAAACGAATTACTTGAATGTCTTCCTACGCATGAGACTCCCGAAACCATAACCGATTCCATTGTCATACAAGACGTTTTAAATCGATTTTTAGATACTCTTACCGTCAACGAAAAATTTATATTTTTAAAACGATACTGGTATTTGGATTCCGTATCCGACATTGCTAAAAAAGCGCACACATCTCAAAACAATGTTTATGTTATTCTGCACCGCACACGGCAAAAATTGCGAAAATTATTAGAGGAAGAAGGGATCGTCATATGAATCGATCATTAATGTTGTTGCTGGCGATCGGTGACGTAGATACAAGGCATATTGAAGACATCGAAAAAAGCATCAAACACCATAATATTCGTGTATTCATTCGTATAGGAATCGGAGCGGCATGCCTTGTATTGCTTCTCTCTGCTTTCTATTTTAATGCCGTTCGCAAATCCACACCCCCTCCCTCCTCTGATTTTATCAGCACACAAATGCCGGCTCCCGAAACGATATCCTTTCAGGAATTGATATCACGTGCCGATATCATCATCAGCGCAACCGTTACAACCGAACATCACACACCAAGTTCCATCGCCTCGGAATACCTAACCGATAGTTGGATTGCAGAATATTCCCCAACACCAAACACCACGCCATACTCGATATCCGTCGATATCCAAATCGAGCGTGTACTGAAAGGCGATATATCCATTCACGAAACAATACGCATACCCATCAGTGCCATAGCCGAATATGACCATTCCGGAACATATATCCAAACATATGCTTTTCGTGGCATGCGACTCATGAAAAGCGGTGATCAAGTTGTGTTGTTTTTGCGCGAATATTCCGTAAACAACGCAAAAAAATATATGCCGATTGGAGAAGTCGGTATATGGTTTGGAGATTCAAGTGAAAACTACCGATGCGGGATCACATATAACGAACGATATTCAGAACAGTACGTTCCGAATATCGGTTTGACCGCCTACCCCACTTACACCATACATGAAATCGAGAAAAAAATAAACGAAAAATAATTTTGGTAGGTAGTGTTTCCGATGTATTATTCAAATCAAAACTCAAAATAATAAAAGGATGGTGCTTTATGGGAAAGAAGTACGGCCTCAAAGCCGCTCGTCGCGCTCCCCAGTTCTCGAAGCGCTGATTATTTCTTCTCAAACACAAACCCCGAAACCGCTTGGTTTCGGGGTTTTCTTTTACATCCAATATCCTCGGAAGAGATAACTACACAAACAGCATAATCCAACGATCAAAGCAATCGAAACCGCAAACAACACTAATTTCAACACCTTATTCGAAGTTTTGCTGTTTCGGTTTTTGATTATCGCCTCAAACGGCATCAGCAACAGCGAAAGAACAAGTTCTAACACAGCTTCCATATATACCTCCGTTTAGTATTTCTCCACAGGTGTCACGACAGGTTTGCCGTCTTTGTCGAGCAACACGATCATGCCGCACGAGTAGTCGTTTGGTGAAACAGATAATTCACACCGGTTTCTTTGTCGTTCCAAATCCCTCTGCGCGCCAAAGAGCCTTGTATATACACCTTTTCGAAACGTTCGTTGTTTGCCTTAATATGCACCATCTTTTTTTACATTTTAACACATGCATGTGAAGTATGCAAGATAGCTCTCTCAGTCCTCGTTTCACTCGGACAGCTCTCCCAAAGGGAGAGCCAGGAGATACACCGCACAAAACACAAGGGTGCTGTTCAAGCAAACAGCACCCTTGTTAAGTGTTTATTTACGCATTGAGCATTTTGAGCAATTCGCGCACGTCATTGGTGTTGACGTTGCCGCTGTCATCCGCATCCGCGGCAAGGCGTTGCAGATCCGTGAGCGACGACACACCCATCGATTCTTTCAAAATCAAACGGATGCCGCTGGTGCTGATTTTGCCCGTGCCGAGCACGTCGCCTTTAAGGACAAGTGTATAACTTGCAAGGACGGTGTCGCCGTTTTTCACGGTCACAACTTGACCCGTCTTGGCAAGGGTGTTGCCGCTGACAACAGAGCTGTTTTCGGCTACTTCAACGGTGTAACCCGACGACAGATTGCTGAGCAAAGCATCGACCGTCGTGCCGCAGGAAGCGTCAAACAGATAGCCGTCTTGCAAGCGGTAGACATCCGATTCCAGCACGTTTTTCGGCGTGGTTTCCTCTTTGTACACACCGTCGGCAAAATAGCCGCCGTAGGTGGTGTTGGTCAATTGCGAGGCATGGATATTCAACGTGCCTGCCGAGCCGAGTTTGACCGTCACGGTTTTGACGGTGCTGATGCCGCTTGCGGGCAGGACGCCGTTCCACGTGTAGCAACTGAGAAGGTCAAAGCTCTTCGAATAATTTCCGGCGGGGATGTAGCCGTTCGCCGCCGAGAAAGCAGGGCCGAACTCGCTGACAAGGCCGTAGGTCGCGTCACCGTTTGAGGTTGTGACCGTCAGTTTGATGTCGAACTTCGCCGAGGAATTGAGGTTGACCAACCAATTTTTGAGCACCGACACATTGACATCTTCATTGAGCGTCATAACAACTTCATAACCGTTGTCGGTGTCAGCGGTGACGGACAATTGACCGTTATCATAGACATAGCCACCCGCGAGCGTTTCGTCTTTCACAGTGATGTCGGAGCCGACAAGCGGAACCGTTTGCTCGATTTTGTCGACATCTTCGTTGATGTCGGTGGTGAGCGACAAATCGTTGATGTAGAACTTTTTGCCGACGTAGCCCGCGTTCATGACGCGGATGTGGTTGATGGTCAAGGTGCCGTCGCTGTTGTAGTATTCATCGGGGATGGCAACCGTGCTCAAGTCGATCTTGCCGACACGCCACACGTCGTCACCCTTCATGTCGCCGCTTCCCGAGGAAATGTTCGCGCCGTTGAAATAGGACTGAATGGACAGCTTCTTGGCACCGCTGCCTTCGGACGGCGTGGAACCTTTAAAGAAGAGCATGACGTTGACCTTGCCGTTGGTTTCAAGTGTATAGTCATAGTGAAGCGCCGTGGCGGCGGGGTCGAACGTGATCGGGGTTTTGAACGCATAGTCCGCCGCGGGCCATGTGCCGCTGTCGGCACCGCCGCTCTTATAGAGCGTTTGTGCGCCGTTGTTCATCTCGACCGCCGCATCGGTTTCGAGCGTCCAATCGGAAACGGACGGCGGCAACAGACTTTGCGTCGTGACGGTGGCTTCTTCGCCGAGGGCATAGCCGTCGAGTTGCACGTTTGTGCCGACAGGAAGAAGACGGCGGATGGATTCGGCAAGAACCTTGCCGCCCGAATAGGTGTTAATCGCCAGAATGAAGCCGCCGCGCGGGATGTTCATTTGTTTGTCGACGCCGAGCGTGGTTTGGACTTCGTCAACCACATAGCCGTCAAAGCCGAAGTTCACGGGCGTGAAGGCAAAGAGCATATCCCATTTGTGGGTCATGCCCGCGTCGACGGTGCTGTAACCCGAGAAGGTATCATAGATGACCCATTCGTTGTTACCCGTCAAGCGATTGGTGGCGTTGACACTGTACAACGTGCCGTTGATCATCAAGGTGATCGGTTTCAAGGCATTCGGCACGGTGATGCCGTTAAGACCTTTGGTCACGATCTTTCGACCGAGCTCCAAACGGTTGAGATCCACTTTGCCGTCGGGGATGGCGATGACGATGCCGTCATGCGGAATTGCCACGATCTCACCGTCGGCAAGCGAATTGCCGTCCACGACCCACGACACCGCATAGCCTTTTCCCTGTGTATAACGCGCGATCACATAATCGAGCATTTTCGGATTACCGAACGCATCGGTCGCATCCGCAGAGAAATAGCGGTCATACACACCGACACCACGGTATGAGGGGCAATTTTCCGCCGTGTTTTGATAATACACAGGAAGACTGATGACGGTATCGCTGTCGGTCGCCGCAAACGCCACCGACGCATTCACCACAACCGTGCCGTATTCGGGATCACCGCTCGCTTTGGGCGTCGGTTGAGAGAAATCAAACGGAATCGTGAAGTTGTCACGCGTGCCGTATTCGTCGAACATTTTGCCGTCTTCATAATCCGAGCCGAAACTTTGCGTGTAAGGCGAATAGGTGCGGCAAGCAATCTCGCCCGCGGCGGTGTCGCACTCCATAAAACGCATGAAGCCGTTGCCGCCTTTTGTCGTGCTTTGATAGTTCGCCATGATTTGATAGACCGTACGATCGGCAACGCCGTCGCCGTTATCGTCGATGTCCTCAATCTTACGAGTCGAGTTGTAGTTGTGACCGCACATGACCATACGGACATTGGGGTTTTTGAGAACGACTTTTTGGAAGAACAGCTCACCGTTCGGAGAGCGCGTGCCGTTTGCTTGCAGATAATCGTGGAAGCACAGGGTTGCCACACGGTCGGCATGCTTGGACAACACATAGTTAAGCCAGTTGTACACATCGTCGTTATAGACGCTGTTGTAGCCCATGTAGACAAAGATAAAATCGGTGCCGTCAATGGTCATCAAATCGTAGTGACCGAAGTTGTCTTCAAAGCTTTCGCCGTACCACGGTTGATCGTTGAAGCGATCTTCACCGAAATATTTGCTGTACGAGTCGTGGTTGAACGCGGTCACGGCACCGGTCGTGCTGTCAACCTTATACGGAACGACGTCGTGGTTGCCCGCAAGAATGCCGTAGGGATAGTCGATATCGTCCCACAATTTATACGCCTTATCCATCACCGCCCATTGGGTGTCGCTGTTGGGATTGTCCACAAAGTCGCCCGTATGGAACGTATAACGGATGTCGAGTCGCTCGTAATTATCCACAACCCATTGGTTTTGTTGTGTGATGATATCCTGATAGGCAAACGAATACCACTGCGGGTCGGTCGTCCACAACAAGGTATAGGTGTGATCCTCCAGCTTGTTGATGGTCGCGGCGATCGCCGACATCGGCAGGATGCCGATGACCAGCACGATCGACAGCACAACGGCCGCCGCACGCATCGTCCAGGTTCTTTTCTTCATATCTCTCGCTCCTTTTTATTCAACAACCTCGCCGACTTGACCTTGCGCGGTGAGGGTGGGTTTCGAAAAATCAAACGGAATGGTGAACGTGTCACGCGTGCCGTATTCGTCAAACGGTTCATCACTTTCATAATCCGAGCCGTAGGTATCGATATACGGTGAATAGGTCGTGTTGGTGATCGTGCCGGCTTCAACGTCACATTCCATAAAGCGCATGAAGCCGTTGCCGCCGTTTGTCGTGCTTTGATAGTTGGCGATGATTTGATAGACCGTGCGATCCGCCGCGCCGTCACCGTCGTCGTCGATCTTATCAACGATGCGACCCGAGGCGTAGTTATGACCGCACATCACCATGCGGACGTTGGGGTTGGTGAGCACCACCAGTTGGAACAGTTTTTCGCCCGTTGCGGTACGCACGCTACCGGCGTTTAAATATTCATGGAACGCCAAAAACGCAATGCGATCGCTGTGCTCGGCGAGCACGCTGTTGAGCCAATCATAATGCTCCATCGTGAAATCGCCGTAGCCGAGGTAGACAAAAATGAAATCCACGTCGCCGATGGTCATCAAATCGTAATGCCCGAAGTTGTCTTCGAAATCGCCGCCGTACCACTCGTTGTTTTCAAAACGCGCACGACCGAAATAGTTCGAAAAATCGCTGTGATCATCGCCGTCAACGTCGTGGTTGCCCGCGAGCACACCGTAAGGCAAGCCCGCTTCGTCCCATTTGACGTATTGTTCGGACATAAAATCCCATTGTTCGGTGCTGTGCGGCAAGTTGACAAAATCACCCGTATGGATCGTGTATCGAATGTCGTATTCCTCTTGATTGTCAAGCACCCATTGGTTTTGTTGTTCGATAATGTCGAAATATTTGAACGAATACCACTGTGGATCGGACGTCCACAGCAACGTAAACACGGGATCCGTCGGCTCGGAACAGCCCGTCGACGTCATCATCGCCACCGCCAGCGCCAAGAGCGCCGCAAGCGAGATCACCCGTTTGAGTGTTGATCGAATCATACATACACCATCCTTTTTTTCGGATATTTCTTTACATTATATTCTACCATTAACAGGCAGGGGTGTCAAGAATTTGGTCGTATATAACAAGAGGCTGTCAACGAGACAGCCTCTTGTTCATTACGATTGTTTAAGACGTGTTGCCAGCAAAGGATCCGGTGTCACATAGACGGTTTTTTGATGATCGTAAATCACCATGCCGGGTTTCGCACCCGACGGTTTATGCACATGCTTGATCCATGTGTAGTCCACGGGAACTTGCGCGGATTGTGCGGCTTTTGAGTGGGACGCCGCCAAAATTGCCGCTTCCATGAGCGTTTGCTCGGGCGGTTCCTCTCCTTGCGTAAGAACAACCGTGTGCGAACCGGGGATATCCTTGACGTGGAACCACACATCGCGTCCTTTGGCGGTTTTGAGCGTCAACTGATCGTTTTGCATATTGTTACGTCCGACCAAAATCGCAAAACCATCGCTCGAAACAAAGCGCATCGGCCCGACGGAAGCGGGCGGTTTGCGGCGATTGTCGGTGCTGCGGATGTAGCCGCTTTGCGCGAGTTCGCGTCGCACTTCGGCGAGTTCCGCCAAGCTTTCCGCGCGGGACAACGCATCAAGTACCGAATCAAGATAGTGTAATTCCTGTTCGCCCGCTTCAATTTGCTCGGCAAGAATACGCTCCGCCGTTTGCGCCTTGCGATACTCCTTATAATACCGTTGTGCATTTTGCGTCGCGGATTTCGACGGATCAAGCGGTACGGTGATGTTGCCGCCGTTTTCGTCGTAATAATTGATCAGCGTTGCCGACGTAGCACCCACAGGCACGGCATACGCCTGCGACATCAGCATATCGGCGTAGATCCGCTTGGTTTCACGTTGCGCCGAGGCGGCGAGTTCTTCACGCTGACGTTGCAATTTGCGTTCCACGCGCGCGGTGGCATTGACCAACAATTTGAGCGTATCATGTGCACGCGCACGCAACCGCTCGGTTTTATCTTTGGTGCTGTAAAACTCTTCCAAAAGTTCGCTGAAACTTGCGCGTTCCGCTCCGAGCGCCGACAAGCTGAACTGCGTAATCAGCATGTAGGAATATTCCATCGGCGCGCCGTCGGCACCGCGCAGGAAATACGGCACACGGCGCTCGCCTGTCAGCAACACCGCACGCACGCGATCCACATAAAATCGCAGACGATCCCAGTCGTCATCCGTCATTTCTTCACACGTTTTTGTTGCACGACGAAGCGTCAACGACGCGATTTCACGACACACAAGCGGCGACAATCCTTGCGTGGCATTCAGCAACGCTTTCGACAGGTCTCCGCTTCCCTTTTTCACCGCCGCGACGACCGCGTCGGCATCTTGCTCGAGCGGTGACACACGATCCGCAAACGGCGCGGGCGGTTCATAAGCAAGTCCGGGCAAAATCGGACGCACCTCGGACATCGCAAAATCCACACGTTTGATCGCATCGATCACCTTGCCGTCGCCGACAAGCACGATGTTGCTGTGACGTCCCGTCATTTCGCAGGCAAGCGTCAAGCGCACGGGGTCGCCGAGTTCGCTGATGCAATCAAAATCAAACCACAGCACGCGCTCGAGTCCGTCTTGGCGGATGTCCGCCAAACGACCGCCTGTCAGCTTCTTGCGAAGCAACATACAAAACATCGGCGGCGCGGCAGGGTTTTCGGGCGTTTCGCGCACAATATGCACGCGCGGTGACTGCACCCTTGCCGACATATACAATTTAAATGTGCCGCTTTTGCTGCGAAGTGCCACGATCAACTCTTCACGAGACGGTTGGTGGATTTTATCCACACGCGCGTCCTTGAGCGTTTCGCGTAATTCTGCGGCAAGGCAGTAAATAAAACCGCCGTCCATAGCCATAATATGATCCCTCTTTTATAAAACGGTATACGGTGCCGTTCCTTGATAAGCAAGCACGCGAAGTTCAGGAAAAGCCTGACGAATGCGCGCGGCGAGAGGCTCCACCACAACAACTTCCGTCGCATAATGCCCCGCCGCGACAACCGTCAAGTTTTCGGGACAATCGAGCCATTCGTGATGCTTGATTTCGCCCGTCAAAAACGCGTCCGCTTCACACGACGCGACAAAATCGCCGCCCGCTCCGCCGACCAGCGCGACCGAGCGAATCGAACCCTCTCCCGCTTTCCATTGCACCGCTGTGCCGAGCGCGGTTTTCACGTGATCGGCGAACGCTTGCGCCGACACGGTTTCGGGCAATTCGCCGACGCGACCGATGCCGCCGAAGGCTTCACGCACATTGACAAGACCGATCGTTTCGGCGAGAGCATCGTTAACACCGCCTGCGGCGGCATCCAAATTGGTGTGTGCCGCAAAACAAGCGATGTCGTTCGATGCCAGATCATACAGCGCACTCGGTGCCTGAATCGCGCGAACAGGCGAGAAAATTAACGGATGATGCGCAACGATCGCTTGCGCGCCTTGCTCTTTGGCGAAACGAATCGCGTCGCGCGTCGCATCGAGCGTCACAACCACCGTGTCGATCTCTTTGTCGGGATCGCCGAACAGCAATCCGACGTTATCCCACTCCTCGGCGAGCTCCGCAGGAGCCACCGTTTGCATAAAGCTCATCAATTCGCACAATCTCATAACATAGCCTCCAATTCCGCCGCAAGCCGTTCAAACACTTGCGCTTGTTTGTCCTCACCGCTTGCGCGCATTCCCGCCGCGCGACGACGCAAATGCGCGGCTTGATGTTCAAAATAGGGTGCGCCCTCATCGACAGACAACACGCCGATATACGAGGCGAGTTCCGACGCGGGAGGCGGCGCGTTCGTGAACGATGCCGCCATCACACAATACATGTGACGACCGTCGAGGATGAGATGTTCTTGCGAAATCGTGAAGCCGTTTTGATACAGCCATTCGCGCAGTTCCACCGTTTTGGTCATCGGTTGCAACACCAAACGGCGATCGGCGCCGTCTTTGAGCCACGGCGCGGCGGACAAAATGTCGACGATCGTTTCGCCGCCCATGCCCGCGATCACAATTTCAGTCGCTTCATCCGCGCCGACAACGGTTAAGCCGTCGCCGACACGCACCTCGATGCGGTCGGACAGTCCCGCCGCTTCCACGGTACGACGGGCGGCTTGCGCGGGGCCTTGCCCAATATCCGCGGCAATGGCGGTGTCGCAGACGCCGTTTTGAATCAGCCACACGGGCAAATAGGCGTGGTCGGTGCCGATGTCGGCAAGCGTTCCGCCTTTTCGAACCATCGACGCCGCGCACAGCAAGCGTTTATCCGTCATGTTTCACACCTCATTATAAAGAAAAGAGCTGTTGCACACACGCAACAGCCCCTTTGTTCGAATTCTTATTTCGCAAAATGCGCATTGAGCTTTGCGACCAACTCGTCGGGGTCCACACCGTGCACCATGCACGCTTGCTCAATGGTCTCGCCGCGCGCCGAGGGGCAACCGAGGCAATGCATGCCCATTTCGAAGAAATACGGAGCGGTCTCGCGGTCAAAATCCAGCACATCACCGATGATGGAATCTTTCGTAACCGTCATGTGACAAACATCCTTTCTGAAATTCCGAATTTACGTTCTTTATTATACTGCCCCGCTCGCGCTTTGTCAATCACACGCGGGGATTTTTCTTACAAAACAGTAGTCAAACCGCATAAAATGTGGTATACTGTCCGAGTTAGGAAGGAGCGTGCTGTATGAAACGCGAACAACTCGGAAGCCGTCTCGGCTTTATTTTACTCAGCGCCGGATGCGCGATCGGCATCGGCAATATTTGGAAATTCCCCTATATGGTCGGTTCGAACGGCGGCGCGATTTTCGTGCTGTTTTATTTGCTGTTTTTGATCGCACTCGGCGTGCCGATCATGACGATGGAATTTGCCATGGGGCGCGCGGCGCAAAAGAGCCCTGTGAAGATGTATCAGGAATTGGAGCCGAAGGGCAGTAAATGGCACTGGCATCGTTGGCCCGCGCTCGCCGGCAACTACCTGCTCTTGATGTTTTACACACCCGTTGCGGGATGGCTGTTGCAATATTTTGTATTTGCCGCAAAAGGGCAATTCAACAACGCTGAAAACGTCGTTATCGAAGACACCTTCAGCGGTATGCTCGCCAATCCATGGACGATGTTGATTTTCACAGGCATCACGCTACTGATTGCTGTGGTGTCTTGCTTGTTTGGTTTACAGAAAGGTATTGAACGCGTCACAAAATATATGATGCTTGCACTTCTGGGAATCATTGTGGTGCTGGCGGTCAACAGTTGCTTACTCCCCGGCGTCAAAGACGGTTTGGCGTTTTATTTTATTCCGGATTTTTCCGCCATTCAAAGCATCGGTGACATCGGCAACATCATTGTCGCCGCAATGAGCCAAGCGTTTTTCACGTTGAGCATCGGCATCGGCTCGATGGCGATTTTCGGCAGTTACCTCAAAAAAGATCGCTCGCTCCTCGGCGAAGCAACGACGATCGCGTGCTTGGACACGTTTGTGGCGATCACGGCAGGTTTGATCATCTTCCCCGCGATCTTCACCTATAATCTTGAAACAGACAGCGGTCCGTCGCTGATCTTTATTACATTGCCAAACATCTTTTCAAACATGCCCATGGGACAGCTGTGGGGCGCTCTGTTTTTTGTCTTCATGAGTTTTGCCGCGTTAACGACCGTGATTGCAGTGTTTGAAAACATTGTAGCGGGTTGGATCGATCTCGGCGTATCACGCACCAAAGCAGGGCTTATCAACGGCGGTTTGTTGCTGATTCTCGCGATACCGTGTATCTTAGGCTTTAATCTGTGGAGCGCTTTTGAGCCGTTCGGTGCAGGTAGCAGCTTGATGGATGTGGAGGATTTCTTGGTTTCGAACATCCTGTTGCCGCTCGGCTCGCTGATCTATGTGCTGTTCTGCACCTCGCGTTACGGATGGGGCTTTAAAAAATTCCAAGAAGAAGCCAATCTCGGCAAAGGTCTCAAAGTCAAAAACTGGATGCGCATTTATATGACCTATATCATTCCTGTGATCGTGTTGGTGCTCTTTGTGACGGGTATGATCGCCAAATTTGCACCGAAAGGAAGCTGATTTCATGGAAAAAGGAACCACACCGCGTATTTTAGCGGTTTTGAAAATTTTGGAAACCTATTCTGACGAACAGCACCCGCTGACCTTCGCCGACATGATCGGTATGCTCAAAGAGCAATATGACATCACGGCGCACCGCACGACATTGCAACGGGATTTGGATGAATTGTCCGCATTCGGAGTGGACATCATTTCCGTGCGATCCACGCAAAACCGCTTTTTTATCGGCAATCGCATTTTTCAAACACCCGAACTGCGTTTACTCACCGACGCGATCGAATCCTCGAAATGCTTGACCGAGAAAAAGAGTGCTGAGCTTATCGATAAACTCGGCACGCTCGTCAGCGTACATCAAGCCGCCGCGTTGCGTGAGCGACCGACACCGACCGCCGCACGCAAACCGAAAAACGAAAATATCTATTACATCATCGACGCGATCAACAGCGCGATCGAGCAGGGGCGCGCAATTCAATTTTCCTACACCGATTATACGCCCGATAAGCAACCTGTGTTGCGCGGCGGCGGTGAGGTGTATCAACTGAGTCCGTACGCTTGCATGTGGAGCGGCGATTTCTATTATGTGATCGGTTGGAGTCACAAACGCCACGACATCACGTCATTCCGCGTCGACCGCATCGCCTCCACGCCTGTCATCTGCGATGAAGCCATCGTACCGCCGCCTGCGGGATTTGATTTATGCGAATTCAGTCGTTCGGTTTTTCAAATGTACAAAGGCAAAGAAGTGATCGTGGAACTGCAATGCCGCAACGATCTAATGAAAACGATGATCGACAAATTCGGCGAAGACGTCGAAACCGCCATTCTCGACGACGAACATTTTAAGGTCACTGCCTCTGTCTCGCTTTCCCCCACCTTCTACGGTTGGGTGTTTGAATTCGGCGGCGATATCCGCATTTTGTCGCCGATCGAAGCCAAAGATGCCTACTACAACATGGTGACGAAAGCCGCCGAAAGCATATAACAAAAAAAGACGTGCTGCCGAGCAGCACG
>JAZTZV010000007.1:0-24917 GCA_045637645.1 Acutalibacteraceae bacterium
TGTTGTTAGCGCAGGTTTATTTTCACAGTGGTTTACATTTTATTATCTTGGCATGGTGCTTGGTAATAAAAAAATAACAATCAAACTCTCTACTTTTCAAAATGTTTTATTATTATCACTTGCATTAATGTGTAGCTTGACTGAGGGATATCTATGGTATCGATATGGAAACATAGATATGGCAACTTCTCAACTTCGTTTCTCGTCGTTTTTTGTTTCTATTATTGTATGTATTTTAATTGATCGCCATGTACAAACAACTACAGTCAAACAGAGCAAGTTCCATAATCTTATATGCATTATTGGCGACTGTTCATTCGGTATATACTTGATTCACATCATGATTATTGGATTTATAGCAAAAATCCCGTTTATAAACAATCTAATGTTCCCTTTAAACAGCATTGTAGTAGTATTGGTTTCAACAGTAGTGGTATTCATCGGCAGAAAACTATTAGGGAATCGTATATCAGGGTATTTAGGATTTTAATAAATCTTAACGTTATTATAGTCTGCCATTTTAATTGCGGATTTCACAACCAAGCTATCAATTTTTCTCATCATCCCCAAAACACACGACACCTTAAAGGCGCTTTTGGTGGAGATGGCTGTGGGGCGTGAATCTTTGAGCAAGGTCCTCAGCAGGACGTCCTCGGTGAAAGAAAGCCTTGAAAATGCTGTTATTTTACAATTCTAGACTTCAAGTCCCGTCGATCGCACCAGAAAAACCGTTCTCGAAAGAGAGCGGTTTTTTGTTTTAAATCTTTTATTCGAATAAATCTCTCCCCCGCATTGTAAACATCTCCCTCGCATTATAAAACAACACATTGAATTTCTCGTTCTTTTCTGTTATACTGATACAAGTCTATTAAAAATGAGGAAGGATGTGTAAGAAATGCCTACAAACAAACCCGTTATTCGTCGGGCGTTTCTTGATACTCTTCCCGTGATGAGCGGCTATTTGGTTCTTGGGTTTGGTTTCGGGATTCTCATGAAAGTCAGCGGATTTGGGATTTTGTTGACGTTTGCGATGAGTTTCCTTGTTTACGCCGGTTCGATGCAATACGCGGCGGTGGGCTTGTTGACAGGCGGAGCATCGTTGCTGACGATTGCATTCACCACGCTGATGGTGAATGCGCGACATTTGTTTTACGGCATTTCGATGCTTGATCGATATCGTGGTATCGGAAAACAAAAACCGTATTTGATTTTCGGCTTGACGGACGAGACCTATTCCCTTGTATGTCGCAAAACTCCCGACGACCAATTCGGCACATACAGCACATTGGTGACGCTGTACAATCACCTTTACTGGGTATCGGGATCGGTATTGGGAGCGGTTGTCGGCTCGCTGATCCATTTCAACGGCGAGGGTATTGAATTTGCGTTGACGGCGTTGTTTTTGACCGTATTTTTGGAACAATGGATGTCAAGCAAACGTCACACGCCTGCGCTGATCGGCGTGCTTGTCACGACATGGTGTCTCCTTCTCTTCGGCAACGAACAATTTCTCATCCCCTCGATGCTGATCATCGCACTTCTTTTAAGCGTTTATAAGGAGGGTGATTGATATGCCGATCGCATCGTATATTTGGACGGCGGTGGCGATCATCGCACTTGTGACCGCTTTGACGCGGTTTTTACCGTTTGCGATCTTTCGCGACGAAGAAAAAGTACCGCGTTTCATTCGCAAACTCGGGCGCATTTTGCCGTACGCTGTCATGGGCATGCTCGTCGTGTATTGCCTCAAGGATGTGACGTTTTATGCCGTATCTTCTTGGTTGCCGACCGCAATTTCCTGCCTTGTGGTTGCGATTTTGTATATTTGGAAACGCAACACCCTTTTAAGCATTCTCAGCGGCACACTTTGTCACGTGATTTTAGTACAAATGGTGTTTACCTAACAAAATCAAACAAAAAAAGCGATTGCATGATGAATCGCTTTTTCTTATTTATGATTCTTTGGTGACGGTTCCGCATTCTAAAACCGTAACGGATACATCGCCCAATAACGACTGCAAATACGGTTCTATTTCCAGCGCAACCGTATCACGAATGCGACAAACAGCTTCCGAATCGATTCCGCGGATGGTGACATAGAAAAACGGGGTTTCGTCGATTTGCTCAAACTCGATCATACTTTCCACCGCTTCTACGGTATATCCTGTGCCGCTGGTTTGGGCGACACGCTCATAAAACGACGTAGTTTTAAGCAATTCGATATACATATGCATGCGACGCGTGGCAAGTGTGATTTCGTTGATGTACGACCCTGCCGTAGGCGAATCTTCCGAAGATAAGCTCGTCACTTTCATTTTACAACTGTACACGGTGTTCGAATGTAAATTGCTACAACAGCCACTTAAGCACAACAACATCGAAAGGCACAGCGTCAGCGACAACAATCGTTTCACATCTTCATCTCATTTCGCGTTTATTTTTTCCAGGTCGCGGGGATAAAGAGCAACAGCATCGGGAAAATCTCAAGACGTCCGACGAGCATGTTGAACACGCACACCAATTTCGACGGGTCGGAATAGGCGGCGAAGTTGCCCGCAGGGCCAACCGCACCGAGACCGGGGCCGATGTTGTTCACCGTGGCAATCGCGGCGGTAAAATTCGTCGTGAAATCGAATCCGTCAAACGACAGCAAAATCGCCGAGAGTGCCGTGATCGCTACGTAACAAAACAGATACACACCGAGCACACCAATGGTGTCGCGCTCGACCGTTTTGCCATCCACTTTGATGACTTTTACGTTGCGCGGATGGAGCATGTGAGAAAATTCTTTGCGCGCGCTTTTCCAAAGAAGCATCGTGCGAATCACCTTGAAGCCGCCACCCGTGCTTCCCGCACAAGCGCCGATACACATCAACAGCACCATCAAGATTTGCGACGCCGCAGGCCACAGCGCAAAATCCGTAGACGAGAAGCCTGTCGTCGTCATCACCGACGATGTTTGGAAAAAGACCGTGTGAAGTGTCATCGGAATCGAACCGCCGTTTGTGAACCACAGATTCGCAGCAATCAACAGCGAAACGCCGACAAATAAAATCACATACCAACGGATCTCCTCCATTTTAAACGCATCTTTGAAGCGTTTGTGGAGAAGCAAGAAATAAAAGTTAAAGTTGACACCGAACAGGAACATAAAGACCGTCACGATCAATTGCGCCGCAACCGTGTAGCTTGCAAAACTATCATTTTTGATACCGAACCCACCCGTGCCTGCCGTGCCGAACGCCGTACAAATCGCATCGAACACCGACATACCGCCTGCTGTGACAAGGAGCACAAATTGAAGCACCGTCATCGCCAAATAAATCGTGTACAAAAACGCGGCGGTTTTGCGCATATTGGGGACGAGTTTGCTGACGTTCGGTCCCGTGCTTTCGGCCTTCATCAAATAGATGCTGTGACCGCCCGCCATCGGCAACAACGCAAGCATAAACACCAGCACGCCCATACCGCCGATCCAGTGCGTAAAACTGCGCCAAAACAGCATGCCGTGTGACAACGCTTCCACATCCGTCAAAATGCTCGCGCCGGTCGTCGTGAAACCCGACACCGTTTCAAACAACGCGTCAACAAACGACGGAATCTCACCGCTGACAACGAACGGTACCGTGCCGACCAAACTGAGTACGATCCAACTGAGCGCGGTCATCACAAAGCCCTCGCGCGCATAAAACGTGGTGTTTTTCGGTTTTTTGATCACCAAAAGGGCGCCGATTGCCGCACATAACAATGCACACGCCAAAAAGACGATTGCATGCGTTCCCTCATGATAGGTCGCTGAAACAAGCGCGGGCAACAACATAAAAGCACCCTCGATCACCATCAACCATCCGAGAACGTAGCGGATAATGCCATAATTCATAGATCACTCAATCCTTCAAAATATCCGTCAAATCGGACAAACCTTTATGTGTGGTAACCACGATCACCGTGTCACCGATTTGCAAGGTATCGCGACCGCTCGGAGTGATGATCTTACCGTTGCGGTTGATACAACAGATGAGCAAATTCGGTTTCAGAGCCAAGTCCATAATCGGAACGTCCACCATTTCGCGCACGTGAGCAGAATCCTTGACTTTGAATTCCAGCGCTTCGACGCGTCCCTTTGCGAGATAATACAACGTTTCAACGTTGCTACCCGACGCATTTTCCATCGAGCGGACATAACGCAAGATACGCTCTGTTGTGATGGAGCGCGGGCACACCACACTTCCCAGCGGCATGTCGTTGATCACTTCTTCGAAGGTGATGCGCGAAATTTTAGTGACCAATTTCGCTTTGGACACCTTTTGTGCATACAGCGACAGTAAGATGTTTTCTTCATCGATACTGGTCAACGAAACGAAGGCGTCGGTATCCTCAATGCCTTCTTCGTGAAGAAGTTGTTCATCGGTCGCATCACCGCACACGATTTCCGCTTCGGGAAGCGCTTCGCTCAAGCGTTCGCATTTTGCTTCGTCGTTTTCGATGAGTTTGACGCGAATATGTGCACGAATAAGCGCTTGTGCCAAATAATACGACACGCGTCCGCCGCCCGCGATCATCACATTTTTGATCGCGCGCGCTTTGACGCCGAAGCCTTTAAAAATCTTGGAGATGGTCGCGAGGTTCGCCACCACCCACACCGCGTCACCTTGTTCGAGTGTCATGCGGCCGTCGGGAATGATGACCTCTTCCCCGCGTTCAATCATACAAATCAGCAAATTCGATCCGATCTTGTCGGAAATTTTCATCAGCGGCATGCCGAGCATCGGACATTCATCCGGAAGCTGAAAACGCACCAGATTGACGCGTCCTTTAGCGAATGAATCAATTTCCATCGCAGACGGAATTTGAATCAACCGCGCAATCGCCGCGGCGGCGGATTGATCGGGATTGATCGCCATCGACAATCCGAGTTCTTCCTTGATGAAACGGATTTCTTCGAAATATTCGGGACTGCGCACACGCGCGATCGTTTGACAGTTACCGGCCTTGCGTGCGATCAAGCAGCAAAACAAGCTGGTTTCGTCGCTGTCGGTCACCGCGATCAGCAAATCGGCATCCAAAATACCCGCTTCCATTTGCGCACGGTAGCTCGTGCCGTTGCCGACCACGCCCTGCACATCCAAAGGCGCGAGCGCTTTTTGCATGAGCGATGCGTTGGTGTCCATCATGGTCACTGCGTGACCTTCGTTGCTCAAACGCTCAGCGAGTTCCAAGCCGACTTTTCCGCAACCGACAATAATAATATTCATACGTTTCTCGCCTCCGCTTTGCGAAAACATTTCGAAATTCAGATAGTATTAGTATAGCATACTTTTAAAATTAGGCAATCATTTTTTAAAATTTTTATAAAAAGAACACGCCGAAAGCACATTGCCTTCGGCGTGTTGAATGATTTATTGCATAGCCTCTTCGAACTTCTTGGGATCGCACATTTTAATCGCGCGGTCACTGTAGGTCACTTCGAGAGAATCGACAACCGCTTGCACTTCTTTGTCGAACTCTTCAAATTTGAGACCATAGAGAATGGTGTCGCGTTGATTCTCAAAGTAGTCCTTGCCGCCCTCTTCTTCGGTGTTCAAACGGTAGACAAGCGCTACATAGGTGTTGTCGCTGCTGTCGGTGTACTCAATGATTTGAGCGGTCTTCTCAGGCACTTTTTGCACAGCCTCGACAATTTTCTCGTCGCCGGTCGCGGCGTTGACCATTTGAAGATTCGGATCTTGCTCCTCAACTTCTTCCTCCGTCGCTTCATCCTTGGAAGCTTCTTCGGAGGTCACCGCCGTAGTCGTGGTGGTCGTCGCTTCGGTCTCGCTCACGGTCGTGGTCGTGGTGGTGGTTTCCGCCGCCGTCGTAGTGGTGGTTGCCGCCGTGGTCGTAGTCGTACCGGTACCGGTGGTGGTCGTGGTGTGATCGGTGTCATACTGCGCGATCACTTCGTCCATGGTCTTGCCGCCGTTGAGCATCTCGAGGTAGGGTTCAAGCTCTTTACGGTTTTTCTCTTTCTCGTCGTCAGAGAGTGCTTTGCCTTCGTTGTCCATCTGCGAGATGGCAATCGATTTGAACGCCACGTATTTGGTGTCAAAATAGTCGCGAATCTCTTCCTCGGAAACGGCTTTTTGACCGTCCTTATCATAGAGTTGATAGAACAGTTTTTGCTCTTCCAAATTCATCGCAACGTACATGCTCATGTAGTGCTCTTTGTTGAAGCCGTAGGCGATCATTTCGCTTTCTTTTGCGTCTTCCATGCTGGCATAGAACTCGTCAAGATCCTCTTGGGGCACGGTGATGCCGTATTGCTCCATCAAGTTTTTGATCGCTTTTTGACGCACGATGCCGTCCTTGGTCATAGCGATAAGATAATCGGCAAGCTCAAGATCCTCCGCCTCGTCACCCTCGCCGTAGGGGAAGGTTTGCGTCCAGGGATCCATACCGTAGCTGGCGTATTGATAGAGGCCGCCTTGATAATAGGTGTTGTAGAAGTTCATATACAGGTTTGCAAGGTATTCACCGGTGGTGTAATCCTTACCGTCAACGGTCATGGCAACCGCGGGCGTCGAGCAAGAGCTCATCAGCAACATGCTTGCCGCCATCAACACGGCGAGAGCCGCTGCTGTTACTTTACGAATCGATTTCATAGGTTTTATCCTCCTTCAAACGGTATACACCGCATGACTATACCAATACATTATACATAAAACATTTCCGTTTGTAAAGGGAAAAGGTAAGAAAATTTTGCATGGTTGCGAAATGTTTACAATTGATGTATACTATTCTCATACAACCGTCACATTCAGGAGGTGTCAACTATGCTCGGATTGTATGTTCACGTGCCGTTTTGTGCATCCAAATGTCCATACTGCGATTTTTACTCTCTCCCACTCCCCGACGACACGTTGCTTGACACTTACACAGACGAAGTCTGTCGACGTCTTCGCGCATTACCGACCTGCACGGCGGACACGCTGTATTTCGGCGGCGGCACGCCGTCGCTTCTCGGCGGTGAACGTTTGGCGCACATTTTGGAAGCCGCACATCCGCACTTGACGTCGGACACCGAAATCACACTTGAAGCCAATCCCGCCGACAAATTGTACGACACCTTTACCGCTTTTGTCAAAGAAGGCGGCAACCGTCTGTCGCTCGGCATGCAAGCCACACGCGACAGCGCGCTCAAAGCGCTCGGCAGACGGCACACAAATGACTCCTTGCAAATCGCCGTCGAAGACGCACGCCGCGCAGGCATCGACAACATCTCGCTCGATATCATGTTGGCGACACCGTCGCAAACCGACGCCGACATTGCACAAGCGGCGGCGCGATGCACACAACTCGGCGCGTCGCATGTATCGGCATACCTGTTAAAAATCGAGCCAAACACACCGTTTCACGCACAGCGGGAGACGCTCGCCCTCCCCGACGAAGACGAGGCGGCGCGGCTGTACATCCGTTGCTGTGAAGCGCTTGACGCGGAAGGGTTCGCGCAATATGAAATCTCCAATTTCGCCAAAAACGGCAAAGAAAGCCGACACAACCTGAAATATTGGAACAGCGAGGATTACATCGGCATCGGCCCCGCGGCACACAGTTTTTACGACGGCAAGCGTTGGTATTTCAAGCGTTCGCTTGATGCCTTTTTACGCGGCGATAGCGCGATTGCAGAAGATCCCGATGCCGACGTACAGGACGGATCCGAAGAAGAATATGCGATGCTTCGCTTGCGGTTGACACAAGGATTGCGACGAGATTTGTTTGAAGCGCGTTTCGGTCAACCTTTGCCGCAAGCGTGGCTGGACAACGCCGCCGCACTCCCCCGCACGCTTGTCAAAACGTCCGACGGCGGCATTGCTTTCACACGCGATGGGTTTTTATTGTCAAACACATTGATTGCGCGTATTCTGTGAAAAAAGTTTCAAAATTCCTCTTGACGAATCGACTCTTGTTTGCTATAATATGCAAGCAATGTGCTACTGTGGCTCAGCAGGTAGAGCAGCTCACTCGTAATGAGCAGGTCGTCCGTTCGAATCGGATCAGTAGCTCCAAGCAAAAAGCTCACAACCAATCGGTTGTGAGCTTTTTTGTTTTTATTCTGTTACACGGATATAGACACCAAGCGGAGCTTCTGTATCGGGGACGGTCAGTTCACCCGATTGTACAGCCGCATAACCGAGGAGACCTACCGTTTTGTAGAACAACTCACGGTACATCACGCTCGGTGCTTCGTCACGAAGCTGTGTCGGCGCATGATCAGCAAGCACCGCGCACGCACACCTATACAGTTGTTCATACAAGTCGATCATCTCTTCGCATTCTTTTTTCAACAGCGCATACAGCGTTTCTTCTTCCGATACCGTCAGCATTACGCACGGCGGTGTGTCTTCTCCCGCTCTTGCGCGGTCAAGCTGTTGTACAAGTTGCTCACGATCCAGCGTTTCGATAAACCGATTTTTCAGCGGCAACACCCCGAAATCCGCCGCCGATGCCTCGTACGTTTTATTGATTCCCATATATCCCGCAAACGAATAGCAACCGTAATCACCGCTGTATTCATCATAGGTCACACCACTGACAGTTCCCATGGTGTTGTTGCATAAGACGACATTATCCGGAAGATGCGGATATGCATCTCTGTACATCATATGTCCTTGGCGCATAATCGCCCACAAAACACTCCATAAGATTTGTTCATCTGTCAGCGCGGCGGCACTATCACTCAGCGCACGGATCGCCGCCATTTTGCGCTTGACACTTTGTAAAATATGCCCCAGATGCGGTACGGTGAATGTCATCGCTTTTTTGCGAAACTCTGCGATACACTCATCTGTAAAGATCAGAATATTCGTTAAATACTTGCCGCCGTTTGTTTTGCAAATCAAATTATATTTTTCAAGCATCGCCACTTCGTCTTCCAAATACACCGATGCGACACCGAGTTCGATCGCCAGTTCGCGGATCGACATCGGCGTGTAATAGGCAGAGGACAGAATTTGTCCGGGAAGCTTGCGGGAAAACAGATTTTGGTATTCGCGGTTGAATGCGCCGGAAAAGATGATTCCTAATTGGAAAAATGTCGGCTTAAAGCTTCGCTCGCCGAATTCGCGCTCCATACTGATTCCTTCTTTCAAAATTTTTCTGGTTTTGAACAGATAGTATTTCACCATTTCGAGAGAGATGCCGTGTTTTTTCGCAATCTCCGCACACGACAGGCTGTCAAAATAATACGCCACCGTACACTCGCGGTATTCCTTTGACAATAACGCGATCTCGCGCCGCAAGGTGCGCGCTTCGTCGCTGGCTATTACATCTTCTGTGAAATCGTACGGATCGGACACGGTGTCGGCGATCTCGGTGTGTGCATGCCGTTCTCGCTTTCTTAAAAATTTGCGGTACGTGTTCGCGGCAATGCCCCACACATAGCCGTAAAAGGCGTGCTCGTCTCTGATTTTATCGGCACTTTGTAAAATTGCCAGCACAATATCGTTTGTGAGATCTTCCGCATCTTCTTTATCGGACACACGCGACAGCGCATACGCAAAGATGGTTTTGAGGTTTTCTTCCACAAACACAGCGGCACGTTGCTTCACGACAATACCTCCTTCCGAAATGGTTTGGAAAGCGCTTTCATGTATATAGTACCATAAAACCGCAAGCGGTTAAATAAAAAATTCGCACCCGTGCGACGTTTCTCGCACGGGTGCTTGTTCAGAGGAGAGCAACAAGGTTGTTGTCGCTTGATTACGGCAAACGATCGCAGAACATCAACAGATCGGCGGAAACCCTGTCCTGTTCGGACATCGGCTGGAACGTGCCGTTTTCATAGAGGATATCCAGCACCATCATCGCTACGGTGGTGCCGATAAAGCTACGTACTTCCTCGCAAACAACGAGGTCTTGCATATGCGGCGGTTGCGCTTTGGCTTTGAGCATCGCCTGTTCGAGGGCAAAGTCATAGAACTGCGCTTTCACCGTTTCATCCAGCGGCGGTAATTTGGCGGCAAGAGAGTCTACCGTACCGTTCACGACCATAATATTGACCTTGTCGTCTTCGGTGAGGAACTGTCGCTCGCGCAGGCGTGCGAGCTTTTCAGCATCGGCAGGCGAATCGTCGAGCATCCCGCACATCCATTCATACAGATACTCATAGTCTGTATAGAGGTTGTTTTGCCAGTTCCCTTCACGCGAGCAAAAACGGGAATCCCACGATTTCGACCATATGCAGGGGTACTTCTCGGAACTGCGATTCATTTCGCCGCAAATACGATAGTCCCGATCAATACTCACAGGACTATACTCGGGGTCGATACAGGTCTGCTCAAGGTTAACGTATGCAATGTATTCGCCGCCATCGGTGGTTTTGAGGTAATATCGTGACAGATCCATATCAAAATGCAGATCACATTGCCAGACGATCGACCAGAAGATCACCGCCGCTTCAAACAACTCGCGCTTGCCGCTCGGGATGTACACGTTATTCACGTCTTTGAATGCTTCGCGCACAAGCGGGACGTAATCCTTTGCGAGAATACGGGCGATCTCCTGTTGGACGATTCGCTCACGATCCTGCTGTTCAAGGGAATACGTGGGAGAATAAAAATACACATAGGTTGTGAACGTGCCGTCTTTGCGACGGGTCAAAAAACCGTTTTCTTCGAGATACGCGATCTTGTCTTCGAGAAACACGGGCGTGACACCCAGTTCTTCGGCGATCTGCGTCGCATTTTTCGGTTCAAAATATACGCTGTAAACGATGTTCAGATTCAGCTTATCGTCCAGATAATATTCGGGTCCGCCGTTTTTGCCGGGCTGACCGCTGTGACCTGTATTCGTCGCCATAATAGGAGACAGACCGAGTGTACCGATTTGTCGTTTCATAGATAAACCCTCCTTTAAATCGTGTCGTGCTTTGTTCAGATGCCATTTCACCGTCCCCTCAGGAATGCCGAGCGAGCGGGCGATGTCGGCAACCGAACGATTTTCGTAGTAAAACCAAAAGACGATCTGCCGCCGCTTCTGTGTCAGAAACGCGATCTCACGCCGCAAAATGGTCATCTCTTCTTCCGTTTCAAGGCGGGTGTCTTCATCATAGAACGGCAGAGTAATGCCGTCGATCGATACACCTTCGTGCCGCTTTTTACGGGACACAAACTTGGCATAGGCATGCTCGCTGATGCGCCAGATATATCCTTCGATGTTGACAACATCGCCTGCTTTGCGCAGAGAAGCATATACCTCGGCAACGATGTCGGCGCAAAGTTCCTCAGCTTCCGCATAGGAAAACGCCTTTTTGATCGCAAAGCCATAGAGTTTCGGAAGATAGGCGGTTATGAGATTGTCGGCGGTTTGTTTGTCCATTTGATTTTCACCCCGTGCACGGTTTCAATTATATAGTGGAGGGTTATCACGGAAGGTTGGCGTGAAATGACGAAATTGTTCAAATATAGTATACGGTATAATCGTTCGCCTTACAACAATAAGAAACCCACCGCAAAAATTCACTGCTGCGGTGGGTTGTTTCAAACATTCCTTTTTGTTTATTAGCCATCCGAAAACAAATTCTCCAAATCATAAAACGCGCCGTTAAGGCGATTGCGGAGAGTTTTTCCTTTTGTCGGGTCGACAACAAAAATACGGTGAGTTGCGGGAAGGACAGCCACTTTGACGCCGCTGTTCATCGTTTGGGCGAAATGTTTTTTGACACGCTTATAAACCGCATCCCGCTTGATAAACATGTCGGGAATTTGCGCCGCCGAAGAACAGCAAAGCAGATCGCAAAGAATTCGTTCCCGAAGCATCGCTTCGTCGCATCGGTCGCGGAAAAATTCATAAAACGCGACCGCATAATCGGCAAGCGGCATTTTGGTTCCGTCCACGGCGTTTCCGAATTCGCAAAACAGATCAAACGGCGACAAGCCGATGTCGTCGATCAAATAGGCAAGCGAATACCAAAAACGTCCGCTGTTATACAGTCGATCCAGCGCGTCTTCACAGTTTTTTAAGACACGAATCTCACTCGCCGACAGGCAAGGTGTCGATGTGACTTCATAGGGCGGGTCGGGCGAAAACGTGCAAGGATGTTGCTCGGGGTATTCGCGCATATCGGCACCGTAAAGAAGCTTTAAAAAGCCCATTTGGAACATATGCGCTTTGAGTGAATAGGCAATGTTAAAGCTGTTTTTGAAACTTTCAAAATCTTCGCCTGTCAGACCCGCAATCAAGTCAATATGAATATGCATATTCCGAAAGCTCATGAGTTTTCGGATGTTTTCAATCAATTTTGCGGTGTCGGTTTTGCGATTGACGGCTTTGAGTACGTCTTCATTAAACGACTGCATGCCGATTTCGAGTTGCACCGCGCCGTAAGGCATCGACGACAACACCTCAAGAGTGCTGTCTTTCAAGATGTCACCCGCGATCTCAAAATGAAAACACACGGTCGTCGGGATTTCCTTGCCGTAATGCTCTTTGATGAACAGGAGAATGTCGTTCGCCCGCGCGGCATTGGCGTTGAACGTGCGATCCACAAACTTCACCGTTTGCGTGCCGCTTGTCGCCAAGCGCAGGATGTCTTTCTTCACTTGTTCCAAATCAAAAAAGCGCAAAGTCGAGCATCGTCCCGACAAGCAAAAAGCACAGCGATAGGGACAGCCGCGAGTCGTTTCGATGTAGGTGATCCTGCCGCGGAGGTTTTCGAAAAATTCGTCACAATAGGGTGACGGCGGTGTATCCGTACAGTCTTGCTCGGGATTCGACACGACGGTACCGTTTTGACGGTATGTCAACCCTGCCACAGCGGACAATTCCTCATCCAAATGATCAAGAAAACACGGAAACACCCATTCCCCTTCGCCCGAAAGCACATAATCGATATACGTATAACGATGAAGTACATCGTGCGGGCGATATGCCACTTCGGGGCCGCCAAGCACGATTCGACAGTCGCAGGTTTCTTTCAGAATACGACAAATTTCAAGTGTTTTGGTGATGTTCCAAATGTAACACGAAAACGCGACCACGTCGGGGTGTTTGTCGGCGATTTCTTCGGCAAAGGCTTCCGTGTCGCCGTTAATCGTGCTTTCCAGCACCACCGCCTCATACGGCTTTTCGGCAAATTCACGAACCCCCGCAAGCAAGCACCAAGGCGAGAGCGACGCATGCACAAATTTGGAGTTTAGGCAAGCAATGGCGACGTTCATAACAGCATCCTTTCAGCGGAGAATCGGCAACGTTTTTTTTACAGCATAGCACAATTCCCCGACAAAATCAACCGCCTTCACATCGCAACAAACATCCTCTTATTGGATTTGCGCGACGATCATCAAGCGGACATCCGCCGTTGTCATAACGCCGTCGCCGTTCAGATCACCCGTGCACCACGCACCTTCAAACCCTGCAAGGAACCACGCCAGTGCCGTGCGGGCATCCGTCGTGTTCATTTGTCCGTCGAGGTTAATGTCCCCCGTACGCATTTCCTCAAGCGATCGGCAGGCCACACCGTTTTCGGTGGCATATGCTGTCGCGGCGGAGTTGTTTTGCGTGTACATCACAAAATCTTCATCCAAGCCGGGCGCACCGGGCACGATTCGATGACCGTCTTGATCATAAGCCGGAAGGCAGGTAAACCCAATCGCCATCTCGCCAAACGTCGTCACCGTCGACGGCACGACAAGTTTTTCGAGAGCACACCAATAAAACGCATTCTCACCGATTTCTTCGAGACCTGCAGGTAAAAAGATTTGTGTCACCCCCGACTCTTGGAACGCCGACCGACCGATCACCTTGACGGAATCGGGCAACACCACCGTGCGCAAATAAAACGCACGCAAAAACGCACATTCGCCGATTTCCGTGACGGTGTAGCCGTCGATTTGAGACGGTACGCACAACGACTTGATTTGATCGTTGAACGTCTCACGATACGCCGTGATACGAGCTGT
Source organism: Acutalibacteraceae bacterium (assembly GCA_045637645.1). Taxonomy (GTDB): domain Bacteria; phylum Bacillota; class Clostridia; order Oscillospirales; family Acutalibacteraceae; genus RGIG1959. The sequence continues at coordinate 13,938 of JAZTZV010000007.1, forward strand.
GCCGTCTTCGAGCACCTCATACTCATACAGCGCGTCGTTTTGCGCCGAGACAGCAATCACGCTTCCCGCCAACATCATCGTCGCGACCAGCAACAACGTCATCCATTTTTTTAACATAACAAACGCCTCCTTAAAAGTGGTTTCACTTCTTATACATCTTCAGCGAGCAAAAATCCTTAAAAAAAACACAAAACCCCCGCGAGAATATTCCCGCGGGGGTTCCCCTCTTATATCCTCCCCGAAAAAGGGTGGTTGGCATTAGTTGATGGACACGGCGTGCTTGACCGTGCCGTACGAACACGCAACAAGCAGATAATCGAGCGTAATCTGTTTGGCACTGTGTGCGGGAATGGTGAGTTGATAGGTATAGTTGCTGAACACGGTGTAGTTCTCGCCGAGTCCGGCGGTGAACGCGGTGTCAAGCACATCGCCCGTTTGACTGTCGCGCACGAGAAGTGCAAGCGAACCGTGATCGCGCAGATGCAACGTGACGGTGCGCGCTTTGTTGCCTTGGTTGACAAACGTGAAATGGTCTTGATATTCGATCATCCAGTTTGCCGTGTTGGCGGGAAGTCCCGCGCCGTCGGCGTGATCGTTGTCAATGACGATCTCGTTGCCGTTTTCGTCATGCCACAGGAAATCAACAAGGTCGGTACCGATGGCGTCGTGGTTGTTTTGGGGATTGATATGCGTCAACCACGTACTCGACGAAGCCGTGTAATGCGGGGTACTGTTATAAGCGGCGTAAGGCGCGGTTTGCGCGGGCAGGTTGTTGTCGTAATAGTTGGTGTACGACACAGGCAGATAACCCGAACCGATGTTGTCGTTGAACATCCATGTCGCGTAGTTATCGATGATGCCATGATGATCGGCGATGCCCGAATATTGCTGGGCGTAGCCGTCGGCAACATAACCGAGGGCTTCGGGTTCCGCCGCGACCTGCGAAGCGTTCGTATAGCAATACATCGCGCCGGTCACTTCGCCGCCCGACACAGTAAATTTGACGTTGCCGTTGGCACAACGAATTTGGTTGACATAGTGGTTTGCCGAATTGTCGACGTTGATGTTGCGATAGGCATCCGCCGAAGTGCCGCCGATGACCCAAAAATATTCACCCGCAGGCAAACGATAGGTGGTCGGTTGATACACACGCGGCGTGTATTTTTGATAGGCATAGTCAAGACCCGCATATTTCGAGGAAATCGCGCCCGTTGCGGTGAAATAGTCGGACGGAAGCTTGAACGAGGTGTTGTAGAAATCGTACCACGCGAGTTGTCCGAACCACGTACCCGTCCATTGATAACCGATGTTGGTGACAGTGACGTAGACATCGTGGTCGGAATCGTTTTTAAGCTGATAACCGAGATACACATTCTTGCCCGCGTAGTTGGCGTGTTCAAACGTCACATAGACTTCACCTTTAAGGCCTTTGTTGCGCATGAACGCTTGACCGACGTGTTGAGCCGCGAATTGCTCGGGGTTGTTGGAATAAATGTACGTGCCGCCCTTGCGCTTGACATAGTCGATCGTGGCGGGTGTGATCGGTTTGTTTTCGGTGTTTGAGAGCGCGAACGACGATGTGTCGATCGGGTCGGCGACATCATAAGGCAGGGTCACATAATGCTCTTCAGCGGTGGTGGTGATCTCAAAATCCGCATTCGCCGAAAACGTACGGATCGTCAATGTATAAATGCCGCGTTCGGTCAAGTCGACGGTCACACTTTTCGAACCATTGGCGATCACAGTGTCGCCTTTTTTCAAAACGATCGAGGTCGTGTTGGTGGAGGCGATCGTGTAGGTGTCGGTATAAGGCGCGACAACGCGATACACACGGCGTGCCGAGGAATCGGTCACATCCGACAGACTCGACAGGCGGATCGTGGGCGAATCGGGTACGACGTTTTCACCTTTTAAGATGGCGCACAGGATCGCGCGGGAATCGGACGAATTGACCACACCGTCGCCGTCATAGTCGCCGTGGATCTCCAAATTACCGCTCAACTCCCCCGCTCCGACGGCATACGCCAGCACAGCGCGCACGTCGGCAGTCGTCAGCGTATAGTCACCGAGTGCGGTGAACGGTACAGCCCCCATTGACACCGCCGAAAACAACAATGCCGTGCAAGCCAGTAACGAGATAATGCGTTTTTTCATCGTGTGCATTCTCCTTTATTCTTCGGGAGTCGAGAGCGTCGCAAAATGCTTCACACTGCCGTACGAGCATGCGACAAGCAGATAATCCATCGTGATTTGCTTGACGCTGTGCGCAGGAACAGTCACGGTGTAAGCATAGCTCGTATTTTCTTCGCACAGACCCATGGTGTAACGCGCCTTCAACACCTCGCCGGTTTGGCTGTCACGCACAAGCATCGCCAGCGTGCCGTGGTCTTTGAAGCTGAGCTTTACTTTACGGTCGGTGTCGCCTTGATTGACAAGCGTGAAATGATCTTGATATTCAATCATCCAGTTGGCGGTATTGGCGGGCAGACCCGCGCCGTCGGCATGGTCGTTGTCGATGATGACTTCATTGCCGTTTTCGTCGTGCCAAATGAATTCCACGAGATCCATACCGACCGCTTTATGGTCGTTTTGCGGATTGAGGTGCGTCATCCACGAGGTCGTCTCCACGGTATGCGGTGTACTGTTATACGCCGCGTAGGGCGCGGTTTGCGACGGAAGATTGTCGTCATAATAATTCGTGTAGGTCACGGGAAGCGAGCCGTCTTTCGTTTCGTCGCTGAACGTCCATGTCATGTAGTTGTCGATGACACCGTGATGATCGGCGATGCCCGAATATTGCAACGCGTAGCCTGCCGCAACGTAACCGAGTGCTTGCGGATGATCGGCGATGGCGGCGGGATCGTCATAGCAATACATCGTACCGGTCACTTCGCCGCCCGTCACGGTAAATTTGACGTTGCCGTTGGCGCAACGGATATTGTTGAGCCATTCGTTGGCGGATTCGTCCACGTTGATGTTCAAATAGGCATCCTCTGTCGTGCCGCCAATGACCCAGAAATATTCACCCGCGGGCAAACGATACGTCATCGGTTGATAGACGCGCGGTTCATAATCCCGATAGGCGTAGTCGGGGAAGCTGGAATATTTGAGCGAGATCGTGCCGTTTTCATTGTAAAATCCGTTAGGCAGTTCGAATTTTGTGTTGTAAAAATCGTACCACGCGAGTTGACCGAACCACGTGCCCGTCGATTGATAACCGACATTCGTGACGGTAACATAGACATCGTGGTCGGAGTCGTTTTTCAACTGATAGCCGAGGTACACGGGCGAGCCGGAATAGTTGGCGTGCTCGAACGTGACATACACCTCACCCGTCAAGCCCTCGTTGCGCATAAACGCTTGATTGACGTGTTCGGGGCGGAATTGCTCGGGGTTGTTGGAATAAATATAGGTGCCGCCTTCGCGCGGAACATAATTCACCTCGGCGGGAACAAGCGGATCGGTGCCGTCGCCTTCGAGTGACAAAGATGTCGTGTCGATCGGCGCGTTCACATCGTACGGCAGGGTGATCAGATGATTGTCCGCTTTGGTTTCGAGCGCGAACATCTTGTCTGCTTCATCGGTTTTCACTTCGAGCGTGTATTCCTTGTCAGCAACCAAATCAGCGGACAAAGAATCCGTGCCGCTCGCCACTTCTTTACCGCCGTCAAACAGCTTGATGGACGCGGTGTCGGAAGACGTCACCGTGTAAGTATCGGTGTAAGGTGCTTTAACAAGATAGCGGTTGGTCGCGTCGCTGTCGGTAATGTCGGTGATGCTCGACAAGCGGAAGGCGGCGGCGTTGTCCGATGCGGGTGCTTTGGCGCATCCCGTCGGGACACAAGCGAGCAACAGCGTCAACGCCAACAACCAAGAAAGATGTCGCTTCATAGAAAATTCTCCTTTACGCAAACATACTACATGTTGTAGAAAATCGTTTGTGTACATTGTACTACAACATGTAGAACAATGCAATATGCAATTTGCCCAAGTTTTCCTTTTGTTCTCCCACAATTCCGCCAAAAAGAAAGCGACTCCCTTGTCACGCAAGGGACTCGCGCATATTACGAATCGTTCGCCAAGCCGTCTTTCAACGCGGCGATCGTTTCGGGCACACCGTCATCCAATGCAAAATAGTTGGTGACGTAATTCGTGCCGTTGACGCTGGCATAGTCGTTCACCGAGAACCACACAGCGCCTTTGATGCTGTTACAGAATTCATAGCCTTCCTGCTCGCGTTTTGCAAAGCAATCAAACATCGCTTTGACCCACGCGGTTTGTTTGGCTTTGTTGCGACCGAGAACGGTGGTGACGTAACCGCCTTTGCCCCAGTCATACTGCGTTTCGCCGCCGGCACCGCAACCGAATTCGGAGATGATTTGCGGATAGTTCGTGAAATACGGCGAGTTCTTTTTGTACAGATCGCGATACAGTTTTTCGAACGACGTAAGCGTGGAACCGTTGCCCATCTCGTACGCCGTCAAACCGAGAGCGTGCACCGTGTCCATATCGGGCAGGTAGCAAAGATCCTCGCCCCAACTGCAATACGGCGTGGTCGTCGCCACGGGATTGTAGATCCAGATGCAGTTGTCGACGCCCTCTTCTTCGAAGATGTCGTACAAGCGCTCCCACGTCATAACGAAAATATCGGGATCGAGCAGATTGACAATACCGCAATAGCTCGTCCAGTCGGTGTTCATTTCGTTGTTCAAACGGAACAACACGGGAGCACCGTAGTTTTTGATGTCTTTCGCGAGACGGCGGAAATGGTCGTCGTATTCGCCGCGCATGATATCGAACATCGGGGTGTAGGCACCGAGATTCGTGTTGTTCGATGTTGTGAACTGATAGGTAAATTGCAAGACGGGTTTGCCGTTGAAGCCGTTACCGCCTGCAAATTCCGTCGCTGTGTTGGTCGGGAAATAGTGCATGGTGCTGCCCCAACCGATGTGCATGTAGGTCGGCATGATCTCATACTCATAATCAAGTGCCGTGGACAGCTCCGCGTATTCTTGACGCAGATTGGCAGCGGAATTGTTGGTGTCGGACATACTTTCAGTAAAGAAGCCCCAATCGGTCGAATTTTGATTGGTCAGTTTTTCATAGTAAGCCAACGTCTCGTCGTTCCAATTCACGTCGGGCTTGCATTCATACGCCACTTCCTCGTTCTTCGCCGTACCGACGGGTGTGAACTCTTTAAAGGATTTCGTGATCACATCCATGGCAGAAGACTGATTGGTCGCCGATTTGAGAACAAACAAATGGAAGTTGATGTAATCTGTGGATTTGCGCACGATCGCGATGCTGTAATACGGCATGTCGACATCCTGTGCATTGTCGATGGCGATGTCATACGTGATGATCGTGTAGCCGGACAATGTCTTGGTTGAGGTCGATACGGCGCGCGTACGGGACAAATCGTTTCTCGAAAGGAACGTGTCATCGGCGACATAACGGTTGACCCACTCGGTCAAATAGGTATTCCAGCCGTTTGCATTATTGCCGTAGGGGTTACTGTTCTCTTTGGAAACGTTGAGAACGAAGGTGTCGCTTTCATAGCGTGAGCGAAGAGTGGACAGCGAATAATCCGCTTCGAAATCGGTGAAGGGCATCGTAAACGCATAGCCGTCCGCCATATTGACAACACGCGCTTTGCCTGCACGGTAGAAGATTGCTTTACCGTCACGATTGCCGATTTTGGCAGAATGATCCTTCGCCTCGCGTCGGTCAAGGAAATATTGCGCATCCGTACAGGACGCGGCGGCTTTGAAGCCGTTGGTCACATCCATATAATCGGATTTCCAAATCAACGATATATTCTTGTTTTCATCGATGTAATCGCGCAAACCCGCCACATAGTTGTACATCGCCATTGCGTCGCGCAGATCAAACTCTGCATATGTATCGATGTTACCGGCGGCTTTGGAGACATCATCAATTTCCATCGCACCGTTGACCGCATAGAACAAGCGCACCGCATCGGGAAGCGACACGCGACCGTCGCCGTTGGCATCGCCCACAGCATACGCCAAATCGATCACAACTTCTTGACTACGCTTCACAGAACGGATCGTGTACACGCCGTCGACCGCTTCCAAAACATTGCCGTTCGCCGTCACGTTCAACGTCGCGTTTTCGGGATGAAACTCCGGCGCAAACTCAAGTTTGAAAGAGAAATCTTGACCTTCAATCACCTTGTTGCTGCCGCTGAGCGGCACGACCGACACCGCTTCGTCGCACTTATCATACGCCACCGTGTAGCGGTTGGCTTCCTCGGCATAGATCGCGAAGTTATCGATTTCAAACGTCCAAATGCGAGAGGCGATGTGACGAATTGCCAGATATACGGTTTGACCGCGATAGGCATTCAAATCCGCAACAAGCGTTCTGACTTCATTCGTGCCAGGATAGAATGCGTCATCAAATACAACATTCGCATCGGTCAACACCGTCGGGTCCGTAATCGGCGAAAGGGATGCGTAGATAATGACGCGGTCTTTCTCGCCGCCGCCGAAAGGATAACTGTTGTAATACTCAAGCGATAAACAGTAGTTGGATTCCACGGAATTCGGGAGATACACAGACGGCATCATCAGATACTCATCCGCATGGCGATTGCCCCAACTGCTGGAAACAAACTGCACCGCCCCGTCATAATCCGTGCGGAGATACCAGCAATATTCGTCTCCGTCCGCGTTATAAATCGACCAACCTTCGGGGAGTTGGTCTTCTTCGTAACCGCTGTAATCCTGGAAACCCTCGCGGTACAGGTAGGTGGTGGCCGCCGACACCGATGCCGAAAACGGCACAACGGTGAGGAACGTTGTGAGCACGCACAACAACGCCGCCAAACGCTTTGCATGCAATTTCATGATCGTCTCTCCTGTTTTTAATTATTCGCCTTGGATGCCGCGACGCAGAGCGTCAATTGCGGGCAACACGCCGTCGTCGAGCTCGAAATAGTTCATGACATACTCCTTGCCGTCCACGTACGCGTAGTCGTTCGCGCCAAACCAAATCGCGCCCTTGATGTTGTTGACAAACTCATACCCCACTTCTTCGCGACGCTTGAAGCATTCAAACATCTCGTCGATCCATTGAACTTGGAGATCAAGATTGCGACCTTTTTCGCGGTAGATCCAGCGACCTTCTTCGTAGTTGTAGGTCGCTTCACTGCCGGCGCCCGCACCGAACTCGGAGATGATCCACGGATAGTTATCGAAATACGGCGTATTTTTTTGGAACAAGCGGCGATAATGCAATTCGAACGACACATACTCGTCGCTCTCATTGCCGCGCTCATACGCCGTCAAGCCGAGTGCTTGCACACAGTCGGGATTCGGAATGTAGGTGTAATATTCGCCCCAGTTGGAATACGGAGTCGAAACGGAGATCGGGTTGAAGATCCAAATCGTGTTGTCGACGCCCTCTTCCATAAAGATGCGATACAAACGCTCCCATGTCAACACAAACACATCGGGGTCAAGCAAATTGACGATGCCCGAATAGCTCGTCCAGTCGGTGTTCATTTCGTTATTCAAACGGAACAGCACAGGCTTACGATAGGATTTGATGTCGCGCGCGAGCTTACGAAGTTGCTCATCATACTTACCGCGCATGATGTCGAAGGTCGGGGTATATGCCGCGAGATCTTCGTTGTTCGATGCGGTGAATTGATAGGTGTATTGCAGCACGGGCTTGCCGTCAAAACCGTTGCCGCCCGCAAACTTGAGCGCTTGCTCGATCGGGAACACGTTCGGCTTGCCCGCATACAGCAGGTGCGTATACGTCGGCATGATCTCGTAGTCGTAGCCGCCGAGCAACGATTTCATACGGTCATAGTCGTGTTGGATGCGTCCGTCTTGATAATCAAACGCCGAGTCGTCACTCGACACCATGCTGGCGCGGAAGAAGCCCCACTCGGTATGATTGCGGCTCTTGAGCTTTTCAAAATAGGCTTTGGTTTCGTCGTTCCAGCAAGCGGGTGCTTCACTCTTGAACGCATATTCGTCGTTTTTCGCGACGCCGATGCGCCAAATCTCTTTGAACGAACGCACCATTTCGTCCATCATGGCGGTGCCGTCGGTGGCGGATTTCATCACAAAGAGATGGAACAAAATGTTTTCATCCGCTTTACGCACAACAGCGATGTTATAATACGGCATCGCGATTTCGCAAGGATCGTTGATATACAAATCATAGTTGCGTACCGTGTAGCCTTCGAGAATATCGTCGCGTTCCACCGTCGCGCGGGTGCGGGAAATGTTGTTGTCGGCGAGGAATTGATCGTTGGCAATATAACGCTCCAGCCATTCGGTCAAATAAATATTCCAGCAATCTTCCTTTTTCGCGTAAGGGTTTTTGTCCTCACGGGAAACATTGAGGATGAATCGATCGCTGACATAGCGCGAACGTTGCGCGGCAAGCGAATAATCCGCTTTGAAATCATCCGCGGGAATCGTAAATACATAACCATCGGGCATGTTGACCACGCGCGCCTTGCCGTTTGCAAAGAACAATTGCTTAACGTCGCTTCTTTCGGGTTTAATCGGAAGTTTTTCGGCAAGCTTATTGTCCACGTAACATTCGATACGCTCAATATCGGAGCAATCAAATGCGCCCGTTGCATCGGCGTAATATGATTTCCACATAAAACCATGACCTCTTTTCAAAAAATAATATAAAACGAACAAAGTTATTTTCAGTATAGCATATATTTTATAGTATTTCAAGAGAGAAATCCAATGGCCCTATTCCCTACAGAAATCCAATGGCTCTATTCCCTTTATATAAAAAACGAACGCCCCGCAAATGTGGGGCGTTCAATTAAAATGTATCGTAAACAACCGTTTCTTCCATCGGTCGAGTCGCAAAATGCATATCGATCGGTTTGGCATCCTCGGAGGGATATCCCATCACGAGCAACAAAGCAGGTTCAACGTTTTCGGGGATGCAAAATGTATCGCGCATCGCCACGGGATCGAAATGCATCACCATGCACGAACCGACGCCCTCATTTTGTGCGGCAAGCATCAAATAGGTCGCAACGATCACGGCATCCACAGGAGACGACAACGCGCCGTCGTATTTGCGTTTCCAGCTTTCATCTTTGTTGTGACACACCAGCATTGCCGTGGGGGCACCGAAGTGACACTTGGTGCAATCACGCAACTTCGCGATCGCGTCGTCCGTGTTCATCACAAGAATGCGTTGCGGTTGATAATTGCAGCCTGTCGGCGCTTTGTGCGCCGCGGCAAGAAGTTTGTCAATCACAGGTTGCGGCAGATGCTTAGGTTTAAAGCTACGCACCGAATAACGGTCGGTAATCACTTTCTCAAAATCCATGGTTATATCCTCCTCATGAATCGATGTTTCTGTATGTTTCATTATATCGCACAGCAATCTCTTTTGCAACCGCGAAATCGCGGGTATATTCCCTATTGTTTGTTCATACACATAAAACAAAGCAACGGGAGAGGTGACGGTGTTGAGAGGAGTCGATGAGGAGCGCATTGTTCAATTTGCGATTTATATTTTGGAAACAGGCGCCACGGTGCGCACAGCGGCAAAACATTTCGGGGTATCCAAATCTACGGTACATAAAGATGTGAGCGATCGATTGAAACGAATCGATCTTTCTTTGTACGAACGTGTACGCGAAGTGCTCGATATCAATAAAGCCGAACGGCACATTCGCGGCGGGATTGCCACGCGAGAAAAATATCGGGAGTTGGCGGCGCAAAATTGTCCGCCGAACGCTTGACACGGGAGCAAAAATGCGATATGATACCGATAGTTCGCCAATCACATATGCCGCTGTGGTGGAACTGGCAGACACAAGGGACTTAAAATCCCTCGGTAGCAATACCGTACCGGTTCGATCCCGGTCAGCGGCACCAAAAACAGCTCGCGCTTTTGCGCGGGCTGTTTTTGCTTTGACGGTCCGGGATCGAAAGCGCGTTAAGAAGACGTCACGGTGTGACGTTTTTAGGGCGTGGAGTTGAAGTAAAGCGGTGGTTTTACATGAATCAATAGACGAGATGCCTCTGCCTCCTTGGTATGCACTGATAATAGCCGTTGGTGTGGGCTGTTTTTGCTTTGACGCTCCGGGATCGAAAGCCCGTTAAGAAAACGTCACGGGGTGACGTTTTTAGGGCGTGGAGTTGATGAGTCTTCCGCCTTTCAAACACACCAAAAGACGAGATCGCCACTTCCCCGCTCACTCTAAATCGGTCAGCGGCACCAGAAAAGAACCCACATTTGTCTACGACAAGTGTGGGTTCTTTTCAACTAAATCCGTCCTATCGGACGGGATAAATCCACCTGCGGTGGATGAAATCACTCCGCGATGAAATCCGACTTCGTTGGGAGATAAGGACGGATTTAATTTCATCTGCGTTAGCAGATTTCATCCGAACGGAGTGAGGATTTCATCGCGCCCCGCGTGATTTCATTGAAAATCGTTGGAATCTGTGATATGCTTGTGCTACAATAGGGACAAAAGTAATTTATAGTATAATTATAAAAAACAGCTAAACCCTTTTGCGGTTTAGCTGTTTAAAGTTTTTTAATTTTTATTGTTGCTATTACTATAACCTATTAACATACATATTCCTACCAATAGTGATACTCCTGCAAATACAGCAACACCTATGGCAGTTTCTCTTCCGCCTCCATAATAATAATTCCAAGAATCATAATCAAAAGCTTCTCCGCTGCTTGCCATAAATATAATTACACATATTCCGACGATTAATCCCACAAGCAACAAAGCAATTCCTATTCCTTTAATTGTATTTCCTGCTAAATTCTTATTTTGTGTAATTTGCGCATTATTGTCTAGAGTCGTTTGTTTTTCAATTTCTGTATTGTTTTGATTATTAACAGCAATTCCGCATTCAGAGCAGAATTTATCGTTTTCAGTTATTTGATTTCCGCATTTTGAACAATATTTCATATTAAACACTCCTAAATATTATT
>JAZTZV010000008.1:0-15793 GCA_045637645.1 Acutalibacteraceae bacterium
TGTGGAAGCGCCCGACGAATGCGGTCACCGCGGCGAAGCCGACAATAAAGTGAAATCTCTCGAAGAAATCGATCGTCGTGTGTTGGCACCGTTGCTCAAAGAGTTGGATGCCATGGGCGATTACACACTTCTCATTTGCCCCGATCATCCGACGCCGCTCGCTGTCAAAACGCACACGAGCGATCCCGTCCCCTATCTGCTGTATCGCAGTAACGCGACGGTAAACAGCGGCATCGATCGCTTCACCGAAGCGACCGCCGCTTCGACGGGCGTTGTGATCGAAAAAGGGTATACCTTGATGAACAACGTGCTCGGTCAATAAACACCAAAAGGTGTCAGTTCAAAACTGAACTGACACCTTTTTATTTTAGCTTTTCGATATATTGACAAATTTCTTGCATTTCCACATCGGCATTAAAAATGTCTTGGGCGATATTCGTCAAACGCTCGCGAATTTCCTCAGGCACCTCTGCTGTTGTTTTATAACGCAATTGATGTTCCAAACTCGCCCAAAAATCCATCGCAATCGTGCGCATTTGGATTTCGACGGGGATGATTTGGGTTTCTTCGGAAAAGAATACAGGAATCCCCACGACCATATGATAGCTTCGATAGCCGTTCGATTTCGGATTGGAGATGTAATCTTTCTCCTTTACAACCAACACATCATCCTGCTTTTTCAGCATCGCCACAAGGTCATAGATATCATCTATATATGAGCAAACGACACGCACACCGCCGATATCGGTAATACGATCGCGCATCACTTCGTAGTCAAGCGGTAATCCGCGACGTGACATTTTACCGCCGATGCTTTCGGGGCATTTTAAACGATGCGTGATATGACGAATCGGGTTTCGAGATCGTTTCAAGGCAAATTCATGTCGAAGATTTTCCAGTTTCGTGCAAATTTCCCTCATGGCACAGGAATATAACAATTCAATTTCGCGTTGTAACGAATCGGAATCAGGATAAACAGCGTGATCCATTCCTTTTACACATCCTTTCATTGCATACCACTATACCTTGAAACTGTGAACAGGTTGCGACGCACTCGTAAAGTTTTTATGACAGATATACTCAATCCCGTACCATCTCAACAAAAGAAAAAGACCCATGCTTTTGCATGAGCCTTTTTGTTTTGTCATTCGTGTCCGAAAAAGAACTGGGCTAAAACCGTTAATTTTCTTCATTTATTTGATTTTGCTTGTTGATTATTGCTTGCCTTAACAAATCAGGCGATTCAAAGTTTGGAATCACAAAATTTGCAATATATTCTTGAAGCTTATCAACAGAATGATGCTCTAAAAATTTTGTAGCATCGTCAACATAAAATTTGCATCCAATTTGCTTTGAAATATAACTTACTACATCCAAAGAAAACAAATGAAACTCGGCATTAGCATATACCGTATGGGATTCTCCGTAAATAAAATAATGGTTTGAGTTTCGTTCTTTTTTCAATGAAAGAAAGATGATTTTATTATCATCATTATCAAATTGAATGAAACAAGTATCACCGTAGTTTTGTATATTTGTAGGTAAAAACTTTTTGTTAATCAATGTGATGATTGACTGAAATCCCAACTCATTGCAATGTCTTAAAAAACCTGTTTTTTGCCAAAAAATAATTCCGCACTTTTGAAGTCCTATGGCTCCGTTTGGCTCAATAGAATTATCCTGAGAAAATATTAAATTTTTCATATCATCACCGCCTTGGGTTTATTGTATCATAAAAGCGCTAGAGGCGCAATACTTCTTCACTGTTCAATATTTCTTAACGCACTTTCAAGTCCGTACCATCTCAAAAAAATAAAAAGACTCATGCTTTCGCATGAGTCTTTTTTGTCATTCGTGTCCGAAAAAGAAATGGTCAAAACCAAAGATTTTCTTTATATTTTTATTTTTAATGTCCTCTTATATCAAAATCAAGCAATTCAGAAATAAAATCTCCAAACATTTCTCTTCTGTCATCATCCCAACAGATTATGGAATAGTAAGTTTTATCTCCCGACTTTATATCTGCATTAAAAGACACATTTTGAATAAAATCAAGATTTACCGTTTCTTGTTCATTAACTTCAATATAATCAAATTTAGATGAATAATATTTTTTAATTTCTTCTTTGCTCAAATCACTATCAACAAGAATAGCACCCATATATTGCATACCATTTCCGTTGCCCGTGAGCTTAGCTGCTACTGAAACTGAATCTATCAATTTTGTACTTGTTGGCAGTTCATAAGAAACTAAATCTTTTTCAATTTTATCAGCAATAGAGTTGTTAGTAATAACAATTCCAATATATGAGATAACAGGTAAGATAAATATAGCAATTAATAGTATTATAAAAATTCTCTTTACAATTTTCATACAATCACCGCCTTGGGTGTATTATAGCATAAAAGCGGAAAGAAATCAATGCGGAGCATTGTATGTAATCCGACGAAGTCGGAATGTAATCATTTTCGCAGGAAAATGCATGTAATCAATCCGAAGGAAATACACCTGCGGTGATGCCATACACGCTTCGCGTGATTACATACGCCTAACGGCGATTACATACCAATCCTTCGAATTGGATAAAAAATAAGACAGTCCAAAGACTGTCTTATTTTTTGGAGCTGGTTGACGTGTCGGTACTTACGGTAGCCTCTACCTCGTTTATTCGTTCATGTAAAACCATTGTTTTTCATCAACCCCACGCGCTAAAAGCAGTCCACCGGACTGTTTTCTTAACGCGCTTTCAAGTCCGTACCATCTCAACAAAATAAAAAGAATCATGCTTTCGGATGGGTCTTTTTATTTTGGAGCTGGTTGACGGACTTGAACCCCCGACCTGCTGATTACAAATCAGCTGCTCTACCAACTGAGCTAAACCAGCGAATTCGAACAGATAGTAGTATAGCAGACGAGGACGCGTTTGTCAAGATGTAGTTTTTGCAGATGACCATGCTTTTGGATTACGCTTTAGCTATCACGGCACGATAGACCTCACGAGCAGCATTCGGACGATTGGGTACCCCCGCTTCAAACACATCCACTAGAGAGAGCATATCCTCCAACAGCGACAGCAATCGGTCGTAGTCCGACACATTATTCGGGCGAACAGTTTGATTCAACAATGCATACAACGCCTCACGCATCGACAAGCGTCTCACCTGCACTTGCTCGGCACGACGCAAAAACACGATCGCTTTGAGCGGAACACAGACGTTGCGACTGTCATCATGTTTTCCCGAAAACGGCGTTCCGCAAGCACAAAACCGATCATCGATTCGACGGATGGCAGGTTTGTCGTCGTTGATGATTTGCGCCGACAATTCCGATCGCCAATAGCGCGCATGGGTCGATTTTCCCGTACCGCTCGGTGCCGAGAACGCAAACGCTTCTCCGTTCAGTTCCACCGCTGAAGCGTGAAGCAAAAAACCGTCAAACAAGAGGAGTTGCGTATAAAACGATTGCGCAAGCGTCGCATATTCTTCGTTTGCGTCGCCGTTTCCGACAACGGTCATGTCAACACGAGCGTCATTTGACAAATAACGCTCTGCGCGTTGCGCCGTCAAAGGATGCTTCGGCGACATCGCAACACGCAATCCCGCCATTTCATAAACCGACACAGACTCCCCTCCTTTTTTCGCAAAACAAAACCCTGCCGTTCGCAAGCGACAGGCAGGGTGTGTTTGATAAAAATCAGCCGACCAAGTTGGTCACGAGCATGCCCGCGAGAACGAGGACAAAGAAACCGATTGCAAGATACTTCGTGAACTTCGCGAGGCGTTGATCCAACGTCTTTGCGCGACCTTTGTCCATGAAGCTGTCAGCGGCACCGCTGATCGCACCGATGTTTGCTTGACGACCTTGTTGAAGCAGGACGATCGCGATCACAAGAAGCGACGCCAAGATCAACACAGCCGCGATGATGATTTCCCAAATTGCCATATGCTTGTACCTCCAAATCGATTTCTCGATGTATTTACAAATTACGTACACTGGATTATAACACAGTCAATCAAAAATTGCAAGGATTATTTTTCAAAAAACGCATAATTCTTTTTTCGTTAAGCTATACTATCCCCTGACAGCGTTCACAACACACATCGCGTTTGCCGTGATTGGCTGTCATGACCGCTGTCTCGACGGGATCAACACCTTCGGGACAGCGGTTTTTCTCAATCCAATGTCAGTTGCTCACCGAGATCGTCTGCTGTCAGCGTCGAACCTGTTGCGGGCAACGAACGTTTGCGATAATGAGACGGTTTGACAAAACGCCCCTCTTCATACGGTGCCACTTCTTGCACGCGATGTTGACCGCGCAGGGTCATCACCTGAACACCAATGGTCGTGCGCGAAGTTTTCGGAGAGATCGCGCCACTGTCCACAAGCAAGTGACGTCCCGCCGTCGACACCATCACAAACTCGCTGTCGCTCGGAATGTGATACACGGCAACAAGCGGCGATTTATCACTGTAAGCGCCGACCAAACGACGACGGTTGGTTTTGGTGGCATAGGCAGATAACTCCACCTTGGCAACTTTGCCGTTCTCGAAGAAGAACAACATATAACCGCTGTAATCTTTGGTGTTCACCATATATACCGCGTTTTCGCCGTCTTCAAAACCGAGTTTCGATGCAACATAATCGCCCATGACGCTCGCTTTCGTGTCACCGAAGTCGGATGCTTTGGCTTTATAAACCGTTCCTTTGTCCGAGAAGAACAGCAAGTCCGTCGCATTACCGCTTTCGACGGTTTGGATCAAACGGTCGCCCTCTTTGAGTTTTTGTTCACTGCTCATGCGAAGCGATTGCGGAGTAATTTTCTTGAAATAGCCTTCGGCGGTGAAGAAGAGCGTGCAGGGATAATCGGGGATCTCTTCCTCTTTCACGGCGGCGTATTCTTCGATGTCGGTCGCATAGACAATCGCGGTTTTACGCGGTTGTCCGTGCTTTTTGATGACCGCTTTCAGTTCATCGATGATGATGCGACGCACACGCGCTTTGCTGCGAAGGATATCTTCCATGTCGGCGATATCTTTTTCGAGTTGCTCGATATCCTCCGTGCGTTTGAGAATGTATTCACGGTTCAAATGACGCAGTTTGATTTCGGCGACATATTCCGCTTGGATTTGATCAATGCCGAATCCGATCATCAAGTTCGGCACAACCTCCGCTTCTTCTTCGGTCGCGCGGATGATTTGGATCGCTTTGTCGATGTCGAGCAAGATTTTGGCAAGACCTTTCAGCAAATGCAGACGCTCACGCGCTTTTTCAAGATCATGACCGACACGACGGCAAATACATTCCATGCGGAATGCCGTCCACTCATCAAGCAATTGACGCACGCCCAAAACCTGAGGCACGCCCGCAATCAACACGTTGAAGTTGCACGCAAAGCTGTCTTCGAGCGGAGTCATGGCGAACAATTTCGCCATGAGTTTATCGGGATCGGTTCCGCGTTTGAGATCGATCGTAATGCGCAGACCGTCCAAACCGATCTCGTTTCGGACATCGACGATATCGCGAATTTTTCCGAGTTTGACAAGTTCAACGATTTTGGCGATGATCGCTTCAACCGTTGTGGTCGCGGGGATTTCGGTGATATCGATACAGTTGTTGGATTTGTCGTACGAATAGACAGAGCGCACTTTCACACTTCCGCGTCCGGTTTCGTAAATCTTATCGATCTCCTCACGGCGATAGATCAATTGACCGCCGCCGGGGAAATCGGGTGCTTTGAGCGTGTCGGCAATCACATGCTCGGGATCTTTCATCAAGGCGATCGCTGTTTCACACACCTCGGTCAAGTTAAACGAGCAAATGTTGCTCGCCATGCCGACGGCGATGCCGACGTTGTTATTGACCAAAATCGACGGAAACGAAACAGGTAAAAGCGTCGGTTCTTTCATGGTCGCGTCGTAGTTGTCGACGAACTCCACCGTTTCTTTATCGATATCGCGGAACAGCTCTTCCGCAATGGGATCCAACTTCGCCTCGGTATAACGCGACGCGGCATATTCCATTTCAGACGAATAAGCGCGACCGAAGTTACCCTTGGACATCACATACGGATGCAACAGCGCTTGGTAACCTTTGGACATACGCACCATGGTTTCGTAAATCGCCGCATCGCCGTGAGGATTGAGTTTCATGGTTTGACCGACGATGTTGGCGGATTTGGTCAGCGAACCTTTGAGCAAGCCCATTTTATACATCGTATAGAGCAGCTTGCGGTGAGACGGCTTGAATCCGTCGATCTCAGGAATCGCGCGTGACATGATGACGCTCATGGCGTACGGCATATAGTTCGATTCCAAAGTATACGTGATTTGTTGCGATTCGACCAGACCGGCGCCTTCAATATGGGTATTATCGGGCAAGGTGAGTGTTTTTGCTTGTTCCTTTTTACTCTTTTTTGCCATTGCGTTCAAGCCTTTCTATAATCGGAGATTTCGGTTTTATAACACTCTTGGAGAATTGTTTGCGATTGAGATGTTCCTCGCATTGTAAGGCGGCGAAAAACGCCTGTGCGGCGTGACTGCCGCCGACATGCGCCGTGACCGATTCGCAAGAATCCTGCACAGCCAATTCTTCCGCGGCGCGAAAGAGCGCGGTTGCAACGCCTTTGCGACGAAATTCCTTATCGACCGCGATTGCCAAAATTTGCTTTTGCGCAGCGCGATACGTGCGGCGATCGGTACGCATATGAATGTAGCCGATCATAGAGCCGCGATGCACCGCCACAAGTAAACGCTCATCGCGGCTTTCAATAATCGTCGTGATCGAACGAGCTACCGCTGAAACGGGAAATGTGCGACCGAAGCACATCTCGTTCAAACGCGCAATCTCGGCGGCATCTTCGGGAACAGCAGGACATACAGACAGCATCATCGTCGTTCCCTCCATCAGCTCAAGTCGACATTTTCAAGATACATCGAACCGAATTCGGCGATGAAATCTTTACGGCCTTGCAGGTTATCGCCGAGCAACACATCGAACATCTCCGCCGTTTTTTCGGCATCGGCGGGCTCAACTTTGACAAGGCGGCGTGTGGCAGGATTCATGGTAGTCAACGACATCATCAACGGGTCGTTTTCACCAAGACCTTTCGAGCGTTGGATGGTGTATTTTTGACCTTCCAACTTTTTGAGGATTGCCGCTTGTTCTTGCTCATTATAGGCAAAATAAGTATCGGTTTTGGTGTTCACTTCATACAGCGGCGTTTCCGCAATGAAGACATACCCCTGCTCAATCAGCGTCGGGGTCAAGCGATAGAGCATCGTGAGAAGCAGTGTGCGAATTTGGAAGCCATCGACATCCGCATCGGTACAAAGAATAACTTTGTTAAAACGAAGCATCGACAAATCGAAATTCACAAGATTTTTGTTCGCTTTGGTTTTGACCTCAACACCGCATCCGAGCACCTTGATCAAATCGGTGATGATCTCACTTTTGAAAATCTTGGTATAATCCGCTTTAAGGCAATTGAGAATCTTGCCTCGTACGGGAATGATCGCTTGGAAATACGGATCACGGGCTTGGATACAGGCGCCCATAGCCGATTTACCCTCCACGATAAACAATTCGCGTTCTTCCACGTTTTTACTGCGGCAATCGACAAACGTCGAAACGCGCGACATCATGTCGTTGCCGGATTGCAACGTCTTCTTGATATTTAAACGCGTGGTTTCCGCTTTTTCACGAGAACGCTTGTTAATCAAGACTTGGTCAGCGATTTTCATCGCTTCCATTTTATTCTCAATGAAATAGACTTCCAAGTTTTGACGCAGGAAATCGGTCATAGCTTCTTGAATGAATTTGTTGTTGACCGCTTTCTTTGTCTGATCCGAGAAAGAGGCGATGCTGGAGAAGCAGGACGAGACAAACACCAAACAATCTTGAATATCTTGGATCGTGATTTTGGCTTCATTCTTCAAATATTTACCGTTTTGCTTCAAAAACGCGTCGAGTTGCGACAAGAATGCCGACTTTAGCGCTTTTTCGGGCGAACCGCCGTCTTCGAGCCAACTGGAGTTATGGTAATACTCGATCATATTGACGCGGTTGGAAAAACAAAACGCCACGTTCATTTTCACGCGGTATTCAGGCTTGTCCTCGCGGTCACGTCCTGTGCGTTCGCCTTCCCAAAACTGAATGCCGCTGAGGCTTTCTTCGCCGACAATTTCTTTGACATAATCGACGATGCCTTGCTCGTAGCAATAGGTTTCGGTTTCAAAGCTTTTGCCCGTTTGGAAACGGAACTCAAACTGCACACCGGGGTTGACGATCGATTGACGTTTGATGACGTCCGAAAAATAGGAACGCGGAATGGCAATATCGGTAAATACATCCAAATCGGGTTTCCAACGAATACGCGAACCGGTGTCCTTCTTGGTGTAGGGTTCTTTTTGCAAACCGCCGATGTTTTCGCCACGCTCAAAATGAAGCGAATATTTAAAACCGTCACGATGAATCTCGACATCCATATACTCCGACGCGTACTGCGTCGCACAGGTACCAAGACCGTTCATACCGAGCGAAAACTCATAGCTCTCACCCGTGCTGTTGTTGTATTTACCGCCTGCGTACATCTCACAGAACACCAATTCCCAGTTGAAACGGTTTTCCTTCGGGTTGAAGTCGACAGGAATGCCGCGACCGAAGTCTTGCACCTCGATGGAACCGTCTTCGAAATAGGTCGTCACAATGCGGTTGCCGTAGCCCTCGCGCGCTTCATCGATGGAGTTGGAGAGAATCTCAAACACCGCGTGTTGGCACGCTTCCAAACCATCCGAGCCGAAAATAACGCTCGGACGTTTACGCACACGGTCGGCGCCTTTCAATTGGGATATGCTTTCGTTGCCGTATTCGGTCGTTTTTTTCTTTGCCACGTTGTATTCCCGTACCTTTCTTTCATAATTGCATACGAACTCATAATATTGTCAGTATTGTATACCATATTTTGTGCTTTTGTCAAGGGTGGTGCGTAAATATGGCAAAACTGCAACCATTCGTAAAAACGAAAAAATGACACGGATCGACAAACGATCTGTGTCATTTTTCAACGTTTCTTTTTGTAACCTTTTCGGGTACTGTCGCGGCAAACACCAGTGCCGTGACATGTTTCGCTTGCGCAATTTTCAACATTTTGGCACATTCATGCAATGTCGCGCCTGTGGTAATCAAATCATCAATTATAATGATGTTTTGATCTTTCACGTTTTCAATACAATCGTAAACACCGAGCAGATTGCCGCTTCTCCCCATCATGGGCAACGACTTTTGCGAAAGAGTAGGATAGATCTTTTTGAGCGTTCTTCGAAACGGAATTCCGAGATTCTTCGCAATCTCCTTAGCAAGAAGTTCGCTTTGATTGAATCCCCGCTCACGTTGTTCGTCGCGCATCATCGGCACACACGTCACAACATCAAAAGCCGCCGCATCGCAACGCGAGCGTAAAGCACGTGTCATTTCATACGCCATCGTTTCAATCATATCCACATTATCGTAATGTTTCAAACGAAGAATCGCACGAACAGCACCGTCCTCATAACGCATCGCGGCAACACAACGATCAAAATGCCGACGGTGATCGGCGCACGTACACAATTCTTTCGTGCGACCGCAACGAACGCAAACAGGGTCTTGCATATACGGAACGTCAGGCTCACAATAGCGACACACATGTACATCGGGGTCGGTCACACGATCGCAATAGATACAGCGACGTGGGAAGAACGCTCGCAACAAACTCACAAGCAATCGCTTCACAACGTCAGCCCCTTTTCAAGAAGCATCAGCGGGAGACCTGTATAGCGCAAGGTCTTTTTATGGTTGTTGACCATACGTTCGATCGTCTCTTGACTGCCGACCAGCACAATCAGCTTTTTAGCGCGCGTGACCGCCGTGTACAGCAGGTTGCGGTAACACAATTGGGGTTGTTGATGAAACAGCGGGATCACAACAGCGTCAAATTCGCTGCCTTGGCTTTTATGTACCGTCACGGCATACGCGGGTTCCAAATCCGAGGCATCTTCTCGCGAATAGGACGCCACGCGATCGTCATAACGCACCTTCAGAGTTTGAGCATGGACATCGACCGATTCCAAAATGCCGATGTCGCCGTTGAAGATGCCGCTTCCGACTTCGCCGTCATCCTTCACCCATGTAATATCGTAGTTGTTATGCGTGTGCATAACTTTATCGCCTTGACGAAGCAGGCGTCCTTCCAGCACCCACTCGGGTTTTTGAGGGTCACCGGGATTCGCCAAATGCTGGAGCATGCGGTTGAGTTCAATCGTGCCGAGTTCACCCTTTCGCCCCGGGCAAAGTACCTGCAAACCCTCGAACACATTGTAATTATACGCATCGGGCAAACGGCGCATACACAAATCGCCGACGGTACGTCGCACGCCCTCGACGCTTTGTTGTGCAATAAAGAAGAAATCGCCGTTTTTGTGCGTCAACACGGGATACTCTCCCGCAACGATGCGGTGAGCGTTGTTGACGATTTGACTTTCAAGCGCCTGGCGGAACACTTGCGTCAACTGGACAGTCGGCAACAAACGACTGTCGATGAGATCGCCGAGCACACGCCCCGCTCCGACTGCGGGAAGTTGATCGCAGTCTCCCACCATCACCAAACGACATCCGAGCGGCATTGCACGAAGAAGACTTTCGAACAGCATCGTATCCACCATGGACATTTCATCGACAATTACGGTGTCGGCATCCAGTGGATTCTTCTGATCCCGCGCAAACACGAGTTCTTCCTCATCCGTCCACTGAACTTCCAGCAAACGATGCAGCGTTTTGGCTTCACGACCCGTTAATTCGGCGATACGATTCGCGGCACGACCGGTAGGTGCTGCCAACATCACCCGCTCGCCATAGCTTTCAAGCAACGCAATGATGCCTTTCAACGTGGTGGTTTTACCGGTACCGGGACCACCCGTTAAAATCAACACACCGCGTTCAACTGCTTGCAAAATCGCTTGCTTTTGCGTATCTTCATACAATATATGATGGTTTTTCTCAAGCGCTGTAATGCGGTCTTCGATGTCTTCTTTTCGGATCAAAGGAAGACTTGTATAATCCAACATTCTTGTTGCGATGTAACGTTCGGCGTGATAAAGTTTCGGCAAAAACCACAGTGTATCGTTTTCGGTTTCAACGCGATGCAACTCAAACGAACGCTCCAGCTCATACAACTGATTTTCTACACCGTCAATCTCCGCGCCGAGCATCGCCGCGGCTGTCGGAACCAATTTGCTTTGTGGCAAGCAAGTGTGTCCGTTGCCTGTGTTGTGTCGTAATACGTACACAAGTCCTGCGGCAATGCGTCGAGGATCATCGTTCGGACAAAGCATATCCTGCGCAATTGCATCCGCACGCTCAAACCCGATATGCAATCCCGAAGAACACAACACATACGGATTTTCTTGAATGGTATCGATCGTTTTCATACCGAATTTTTTAAAGCAACGCACTGCTTCCGAAGACGTTAATCCGTATTTGGCAAACACCAGCATGACTTCTCGCAACCCAAACTGTGCGGCAAAGGCTTCGCCGATTTCTTCGGCTTTTTTCACGGAAATACCGCTGATTTGGGACAAGCGGCGAGGTTCCTTCTCCATAACGGTCAAGGCACCGTCGCCGAAGGTTTGCACGATTTTCATCGCCAAAGCAGGGCCGATTCCTTTGATCGTACCCGATGCCAAATAGCGATAAATGGCGGTGGTGTCGGTCGGAAGATAACGCTCACAGGCTTCGGCGCGAAACTGTTTTCCGAAAGTGGCATGTTCAACCCAGCGACCTTTTAAGCGAACCGTTTCGCCGATGGAAATCGTGGGAAATTCGCCGACGACTTTTTGGATCCCGTCGGATTCCGTTTCCAAATCAAGCACCGTCCAACCGTTTTCGTGGTTACGAAACACAATGCGATCCACGCCGCCGCAGAGCTCTTCCAAACCGATCACCTCCTTTTTTACCCTATTATACACATGATGTATTCACGATGCAAGAGTTTTCCGTTTCATCGTTTGGAAAATCAAGACCGTATTCCGAAAGCAATTTTTGAGCGATTGTATAAGCTTCTGCATTTGCACAGTCACCTGTAACAATCAGCGAAACGCCCCATCGCTTGGAAAGCGCCTGTGCATAGCGAAGTCGTTGTTCGACCACATCCGCATTATCATCAATCGAAACCGTCAACGTCATGCACGGCTCTCGCGGACGTAATATCACACAAGCGCTTTGATATAAACCGCAAAAACATCCGTACAATGCCAAGATCAACAGTACCCAAAGAGACACAACTTCCATCCATTCCATCAGCATCACTCCTTTACACAACGGGCATATCCCGCCTCGCCCCTCCCGTTGCCCGTTTCTTTTGGCAGTATATGCAACGATTCGGGATGTTGACAAAAACGCACCCGCTCGAAAGCGAGTGCGTTTTATGATTATATGACCGAAAGTGTCAAGCGAATCATATCAGAAAAACCGGTTTGCCGTTCTTCGGGCGTCATGGCTTCATTGGTATACAAGTGGTCGGACACCGTCAAAACGGTCAACGCGCGTTTTCCTGCGGCTGCGGCATTCATATACAACGCCGCCGCTTCCATTTCAACGCCGAGAACTCCCATCGACTTCCAGCGATCATTTGCGGTTTCGTCGGCATTGTAAAACATGTCGCTCGAAAGAACATTGCCGACATGCACCTTCAAGCCCATTCCCTCGGCTTGTTTTGCGGCACGCGTCAACAATTCAAAATCCGCGATCGGAGCAAAGGTGCCGGGAAGACAATACTGCGACGCATAGTTCGAATCGGTGCACGCTCCCATCGCCAACAGAATGTCGCGCACATGCACATGATCGGCATAGCCACCCGCCGAACCGACACGGATGATCACATCCACGTCGTACTCATGATACAACTCATACGAATAAATGCCGATGGATGGCATACCCATGCCGTGCCCCATCACCGAAACACGCTTGCCGTTCACCGTGCCGGTATAACCGAACATACCGCGAACCGTATTAAAGCAAACAGCGTCTTCCAGAAATGTTTCCGCAATCCATTTCGCACGAAGCGGATCTCCCGGCATCAACACGATTTTGGCGATTTCTCCTTGTGCGGCGGCATTATGAGGCGTTCCCATGTATCATCATCCTTTCTTTTTGTTCAGTATACCATAATTTTCATATTGTTTCAAATCTTTTTACAAAAAACGATAGTCAAGCGAGAAATTTCGTGATATAATATTAGTATTATATTAATCGAAAGGATATGCGCATATGGGAAATCCGAATTACTCTGATATCACGCCTGCGGTTCGACAGTTGGCGGACATTTGCATACAAAACAGCCGCATCGAACCCGAACTGTATCAAAAGCATCAAGTCAACCGCGGTCTTCGTGACCTGAACGGCAAAGGTGTTTTGACCGGCTTAACGGAAATTTCCGAAATCCAATCAAGCAAGGAGGTCGACGGAAAAACTGTTGCTTGCGAAGGCAAACTCTTTTACCGCGGCATTGACATCGAAAAAATCGTGGATGGTTTTGACAAGGAACCACACGCAGGCTTCGAAGAAATTACATATTTATTGCTGTGCGGTCATTTACCGAACCGCGAACAACTGGCGGAATTTCAAAACACGCTGGCAAGCTACCGTACACTTCCGACAAACTTTGTTCGTGACATCATTTTGAAGGCACCGAGCAAGGACATGATGAACACGTTGGCGCGCAGTGTATTGACGTTGTATGCATACGACGACAATGCCAATGATATCAGCATTGACAACGTGATGCGCCAATGTTTACAGCTTATCGCCTTGTTCCCGCTGTTGTCGGTGTACGCGTACCAAGCGTATAACCACTATCAACTCGGGCAAAGCTTGGTGATTCACCATCCGCAACCGCATTTGTCCACCGCGGAAAACATCTTGCATTTGCTTCGCCCCGACAGTCAATACACCGCGCTTGAAGCCAAAATTTTGGACATCGCACTTGTGCTTCACGCCGAACACGGCGGCGGTAACAACTCCACCTTCACGACGCATGTTGTCTCCTCTTCAGGCACAGACACCTACTCGGTTGTGGCGGCTTCGCTCGGTTCCCTTAAAGGTCCCAAGCACGGCGGCGCAAACATCAAGGTTGTGCAAATGTTTGAAGACATGAAAGAACAAGTGAAAGACTGGAGCGACGAAGACGAGATCAGCGCATACCTGCGTGCTTTGCTTCACAAGGAAGCGTTCGATAAAGCAGGTTTGATTTACGGTATGGGACACGCAGTATATTCCTTATCCGACCCCCGCGCCTGCATTTTCAGCCGTTATGTGGAACAGCTTTCCGAAGAAAAAGGCATGCAAAAAGAATATGCGTTGTACTCGACGGTGGAACGACTTGCACCGAAAATCATTGCAGAGGAACGCCGCATGTACAAAGGCGTCAGTGCCAACATCGATTTTTACAGCGGTTTTGTTTATCGCATGCTGGATCTCCCGCCCGAGCTGTATACCCCCATTTTTGCCATCGCGCGCATTGCCGGTTGGAGCGCACACCGCATCGAAGAATTGATCAATGCAGGCAAAATCATTCGACCTGCTTATAAAAATGTGTGTGACCGTCGCGAATATATCGAGCTTTCTGCTCGTTGACTTGACTCTTTTTCAAACATGTGATATAGTATTTGTATATGAGCTATATTTGAACGGAGGATCTCTTATGAAACTTTCGCAACGTTTTTTTGCAATCGTTTCGCTTTTATGCCTTTTTGCCTCGCTTCTCCCCACCTCTGCCTTTGCGGATGCCGATGATTTTTCGTACATTGTGGCGGATGATCAACAAGGTATTATCATCACCGCTTACAACGGTAACGACACCGAGGTTACAGTTCCCGAAACGATGGACGGTTTGCCGGTCGTCGAGATTGCCGAAAACGCATTTGGCAACAACGAAACCATGACGAGTGTCGCATTGCCCGACACATTGCGCATCATCGCTCCCCGTGCTTTTGAATCCTGCACGGCACTCACTGCGATCAACGTTCCCGATTCTGTGACAAAAATCGGCGCGCAAGCGTTTTACAACTGCAGTTCGCTTTCCTCAATCACCCTTTCGCCCTACACCTACGATATCGGCTTCGAGGCGTTTCACAACACCAAATGGTTGATTCGTCGTGCGAAAGGTCCTGTGTATATCGGTCGCGTCTTGTACACCTATTTCGGCGCGATGTCTGAAAATACCACACTGACGATTAAAGACTACACCGCCGCGATTGCCCCTTGCGCATTTGAAAACCGCAAAGAACTTGTTGCAGTGAACGTCCCTGTTGGTTTGCGCATGATCGGTGACAACGCTTTTGCGGATTGCATCGCGTTGCAATCGATTCGCATTTCCCCGACCACGACCGCCATCGGCGACAACGTCTTTGACGGTTCCGGTCTCACAGTTGTCAAATGTGCGGACGGCTCGGCGATCGATGTGTATTGCGAAAAATACGATTTGCTGAATGAAATCGACAACACTTTGGATTACCTCGACGGCGACATGGACAAAAGCGGTGCCGTCGACAGCTCGGATTTCCGTGTTTTGATGCGTGCGATCGTCCTCGGAAACGAATGTGACCATGAACGCTTCTTGAGCAGCGACATCGTTTACGACGGTGTTGTGGATACCAAAGACTTGCGCGAATGGATGATGCAATCCATCCTGTAAACCAAAACTTCAAAAGCCCGCAACCCACCGGGTGCGGGGTTTTTCTTTTGTTTTTTAAGGAAGCAGTT
>JAZTZV010000009.1:0-11163 GCA_045637645.1 Acutalibacteraceae bacterium
CGCCTCTGCTCAAACGAGCAGAGGCGTTTTTGTTGCTTTAAATGTGGCATGCTTCGATGTCGTCGTGATCCATGATTTTGCCGACGATCGGTTCGGGATCGATGCCTTGGCGGGTGTAGTAATCCGCGATAGCGGCACGGATCGCTTGTTCGGCGAGCACCGAGCAGTGGATTTTATGTGCGGGCAAACCGCCGAGCGCTTCCACAACTGCTTTGTTGGAAAGAGTTAATGCTTCCTCCACGGTTTTGCCCATGATCATTTCGGTGGCGATAGAGCTGGTTGCAATGGCGGAGCCGCAACCGAACGTTTTAAATTTCACGTCTACAATGATATTGTCGACAACCTTGAGGTACATTTTCATAATATCGCCGCATTTGGCGTTGCCGATTTCGCCGATGCCGTTTGCATCCTCGATTTCACCGACATTGCGGGGGTTCATAAAATGATCCATTACTTGATCGCTGTAAACAGAAGCCATAGGATTCAAATTCCTTTCTTGTTTGATTTATTTTTTACCGTTCATGATATCTTCCCAAAGCGGAGACATCGCGCGCAAGCGTTCTACAATAATGGGGACTTCACGCAAAATCGTTTCGACATCTTCGTCGGTTACGTCTTCGCCAAGAGACAAGCGAAGCGAGCCGTGAGCGATGGCGTGGGGGAGTCCGATGGAAAGAAGCACATGGCTCGGGTCGAGAGAGCCGGACGTGCATGCCGAACCGGAAGATGCACAGATACCACGCATATCCAGCATCAAAAGAAGACTTTCGCCTTCGATACCTTCAAAACTGATGTTGATGTTGCTCGGCAAACGCGAGGTAGCATCACCGTTAAGGCGACAACGATCGATTTGAGTTGTTAATTCATTGATGATACGATCGCGCTTCGGAATCAAATGTGTCGTGGCGGATTCCATGTCGTTGCAAGCGAGACGAAGTGCCGTTGCCATACCAACGATTCCGGCAGTATTTTCCGTTCCTGCGCGTCGGCCACGTTCTTGTGCACCGCCGTCAATCAGATTACCAAAGCGCAAGCCTCTGCGAATAATCAATGCGCCAATGCCCTTCGGACCGTGGAATTTGTGCGCAGAAAGAGATAACATATCGATATTCATTTCTTTGAAATCAACGGGGATATGTCCGACTGCTTGTACGGCATCCGTATGGAAAAGCACACCATTTTCACGGCACAGTGCTCCGATTTCCGCGATTGGTTGAATGGTGCCGATTTCGTTGTTGGCAAACATAACGGTGACCAGTGCGGTGTCGTCGCGCATAGCTGCTTTGACATCTTCAATGCGTACGATGCCGTTGTCGTAAACAGGCAATAAGGTGATTTCGAAACCGTCTTTTTTAAGTGAATCCAATGCGTGAAGAACGGCGTGATGTTCGAATACAGTTGAAATGATATGCTTTTTTCCTTTTTTTGCCATGGCGTGAGCCACCATCTTAATAGCCCAGTTATCGGCTTCGCTTCCGCCGGATGTCACATAAACCTCGTTCGGAAGACAATTGAGGCAGGAGGCAATAGTTGCACGGGCTTGATCGACGGCAACGCGCGATTCTTGACCGAAACCGTAAAGCGACGATGCGTTACCGTACTGTTCGGTGAGATAGGGCATCATGGCGTTTAGCGCTTCGGGGTGCAAGCGTGTTGTTGCGGCGTTATCCGCATATACAAAACGGTTCATTCTGAATACTCCTTGAAAGAGATGAAAATCAAGCTGAATATCAGCTCAATAATAATATATACCTTTTTGGTGTAGATTACAAGAGTTTTTTAAAAAAATGTACAGAAAACGATAAAAAATCAACGATATAATTCAATCTGTGAAACTGCCAAGCGATCGCAACGTTCGTTTTCGGGGTGTCCTTGGTGTCCGTGGACCCAAACGAACGTCACATCATGAATATCGAGCAAGGTGAGGAGTTTGTCCCATAAATCAGCATTGAGAGCCGGTTTTTTATCGGCTTTTCTCCAACCGTTCCGTTTCCATGAACGTGCCCAACCTTTTGTAATACCATCGACGACGTATTTTGAGTCGCTCGTAATCGTGACTTGACAGGGTTCTTTAAGAGCAGCAAGACCTTCAATCACCGCTGTCAATTCCATACGATTGTTGGTAGTATTTGCTTCGCCGCCTGCGAGTTCTTTTTCTTTTCCTTGAAATCGAAGGATCGTACCCCAACCGCCGGGGCCGGGATTACCCGAGCAGGCACCGTCGGTAAACATTTCAATCTGTTTCATGTGTCGTAAACACCACCTTTGCTTTTTCGGTTTATTATAGCAAATCTTTTGTGGAATTCCAAGCGCTTTTTGCAGAATCATAAGAATTTTATCATAGTGAGGCGAGTTGCTTGACATTGTAACGAAAAACAAGTAAAATGTATCTGTATAGGTATATATACTGGTGGTTTTGGCTAGGATTTTCGATTGTTTTAGAAATTTTTGGTTATACTTACGCATATACATGTTATAATTTACATTCTGAACGGAGGTTTATCAGTGTCAGCAGAAACAAATAAACAAACAAATTCAACTACACAAAAGCCTGCAAGACAAAAAGGTCGTAAGCCGACAAATCAAACTACTCGCAAGACGTCGAAGCGATCGACTTCGACACCGACCGCCGATAAAAAAACATCGAAATCTCCTAATACCGCAAAGCGCACCAATCCGCCGAAAAAGAATTCGCAACGCAAACCGCGTAAACCCAAAAATGCACCGATGATTCCTGTTAAAATCACGTGTTTGGGTGGTTTGAATGAGATTGGGAAAAATATCACATTGATCGAATATGAAAATGATGCGTTTTTGATTGATTGCGGCATGGCATTTCCTGACAGCGATATGCTTGGTGTGGATATTGTGTTGCCTGATTTTTCACATATCTTAAAAAATAAAGATCGCATTCGCGGTGTTGTGCTTACGCATGCTCACGAAGATCACATCGGCGGTTTGCCGTATTTGCTTAAAGAATTTAATCTTCCGATTTACGGTACTCGTTTGACGCTTGCACTTGTGGAATCCAAATTAAAAGAGCACGGCCTTGCCGATAAAGCACATTTGCAAGTCGTGTCCTCCGGCGATGTGATCCCGATGGGCAAGATGTCGGTGGAGTTTGTGACGGTCAACCACTCGATTCCCGATGCTGTCGGATTGGCGATTCATACCCCTAACGGTTATGTTGTGCACACCGGTGATTTCAAAATTGATTTCACGCCGATTTCGGGCGATGTGATCGATTTGGCGCGCTTCGGTGAACTCGGCAAACAGGGTGTTTTGGCGTTGCTTGCCGATTCTACAAACGCCGAGCGACCCGGATTTACACCGAGTGAACGCGTTGTCGGTGAAAGCTTTGCCAAACTGTTCAGCAAAGCAAAAGACCGCCGAATTATTATTGCGACTTTTTCGTCGAATTTGCATCGCATCCAGCAAATCGTGGATGCCGCTAAAATTGATGGACGCAAGGTTGCGGTTTCGGGACGCAGTATGATCAACTATGTTTCGATTGCGAAGGAACTTGGGTATTTGGATCTTCCCGAAGGCTTGATGATTGACATCGAAACGATCAATCGTTATCGTAAAGACGAGGTTATCATCGTGACAACCGGTAGTCAAGGAGAGCCGATGTCCGCGCTGACGCGTATGGCATTCTCCGATCACCGACAAGTGGAGGTCGGTCCTGATGATTATATCATCATTTCCGCAACTCCGATTCCCGGTAACGAAAAAGCGGTGACAAAAGTTGTCAACGAATTGATGCGGCGCGGCTGTGACGTGGTGTATGAAAAGATGTATGACGTTCATACGTCCGGTCACGCTTGTCAAGAAGAATTGAAGATTATTCATACGTTGACAAAACCGCGTTATTTTATTCCGGTTCATGGTGAGCAAAAACATCTTCATAAGCATTGCTCACTGGCGAAATCGCTCGGCATGTCGCCCGATCGCGTTCTGATTTCCGATATCGGAAAGGTCATGGAACTCACGCCTGATAAAATGGCGATCACAGGTTCGGTGCAGGCCGGTCGTGTGTTGGTCGACGGACTCGGTGTCGGTGATGTTGGTAGCATTGTGCTTCGTGATCGACGTCATTTGGCGGAAGACGGTATCCTTGTTATTGTTGCTTCGATTGATTCGAGAACAGGGGAGATCGTGTCGGGCCCCGATATTGTTTCCAGAGGCTTTGTCTATGTGCGCGAAGCCGAACAACTAATGGAAGAAGCGCGTGAAATGGCAAGAAAAACTCTTGAGGTTTGCGTGCGCCACAATCCGTATGATTGGAACACCATGAAATCTCGTGTGCGCGACGATTTGTCTCGCATGCTTTTCCAAAAAACCAAAAAGAGTCCGATTATTTTGCCGATCATTATGGATGTGTAATTGTTCGAAAGGATTAAGATATGAAACACGGTCGATTGTTCTATATAGCTCCGATGGTTTGGGTGCTTTTAGCGGCACTCTTGCTTTCGTGCGTCGCTATGTGGTTTTTGGAACCGATCGTGGCATATATCCAGCTTGCAATCGTTGTGCTGTTGACCGTGATTACGGTTGTGCGTTTTGTTCGAAAGCAACGCGATATCGATCGATACATGCGTCGTGTATTAAAGCATATAAACGAAACGGACGAACAGTCGTTATCCACAATGCCTCTTTCGATCGCGGTCGTTACCGAAGAGGGTCAAATTTTGTGGCATAATTCGATGTTTTCCATGAATGTCATAGATCATACATCTATGATCGGAAAGTTTGCAGATTCGGTTTTACCGCTTGACGACTATCATGCGTTAAACCAGATTGATTGCGTGGAAGCCGACGTCGGTAATCGCCATTTTCGTGTGTATGTCAGCCCGCTTTCTGTTCGCGGTCAAAACATGTTTGTACTGTATTACACAGATATTACTGAGCTTTATCTCGATTCGCTTGAGTATGCGGCGACAAGACCGATCGTCATGTTGATTCAAATTGATAATTTGGATGAACTGGTGCAAAAGCTTCGTGAGAGCGAACGCAGTCGAATTGAAAGTGTTGTCGAAAATGCGTTGGAAGACTGGCTCAGCAAAACAACGGCGGTTTTGAAAAAGATTGACGACGATCGTTATTTTGCGGTAGTTGAAAAGCGATATTTGGACGCTATGGTACAAGCCCGCTTTGATATTTTAGATCGCGTGAGAGCCGTTCCTGTGGAATGTAACGCGCAAATTACATTGTCTATCGGTATCGGTGAAGCGGAGGAGTTCCAATCTGCGGAAAAAGCGGCACGCTTGGCGCTGGATATGGCACTTGGGCGCGGCGGTGATCAAGCGGCGCTGCACACACCAAACGGTTTCGAATTTTACGGAGGTCATTCAAAAGGTGTTGAAAAACGAACCAAGGTTCGCACTCGAATCATGGCTTCGGCTCTTCACGATTTGATCATGTCGTCGGATAATGTTTTGGTGATGGGTCACCGATATTCTGATTTGGACAGTGTCGGATCATCTGCAGCGTTGACGTCGGTTTGTCGCATGCTCGGAAAACCAACACATGTTGTGGCGTCACGATCCACAACACTGGCAGATGAATTGTTTGTGCGTTATGAACAAGCAGGGAAGGGCGACTATTTTGTTGAACCATCGGATGCCTTGATGATGATCCGTTCAAAAACCTTGTTGATCATTACCGATACGCATGTTCCGCAGCTGCTTGAGTCTCTTCCTGTTTATGAACGTTCAGAAATGGTTGCTGTGATTGATCATCATCGAAAAGCGGCTGTACACTGTGACAAGGCGGTGCTGTTTCATCACGAGTCGTATGCGAGCTCAGCGTGTGAAATGGTTGCGGAGCTTGTTCAGTATTTGGATATACCCGATTTGTCTGCGGTAGATGCCGAGGCGTTGTTAGCCGGTATTATGTTAGACACGCGAAATTTCGTGTTAAACGCCGGTGTGCGTACATTTGAAGCGGCGGCATATCTTCGTAAATTAGGAGCTGACACGGTTTCGGTTAAAAAGATTTTCTCCGGTAGCATGGATGTGTATCGTGAGAAAAACGATGTTGTGTCAAATGTTCAATTTTATGAAAACACAGCGATTGCCTGTGCGACACAAGGTAATGGCGCTTCGTTGCGCATTGCGTGTGCGCAAGCGGCAGATGAATTGCTTACGATTAAAAATGTTGATGCGGCGTTTGCGTTGTTTGTCGATGGCACGTGTGTGAATATTTCTGCCAGATCGTACGGCGCATACAATGTACAACTTATAATGGAATATCTCGGAGGCGGCGGTCATTTAACCATGGCGGGTGCACAGCTCAAGGGGATATCCTTACAAGAAGCGGTCAAAGAGCTTGAGAAAGCGATCGACCGATACTTAACTGAAAATTCTTCAAAAACATGATATTTTGGGAGGTTATCATTATGAAAGTTATTTTGTTGCAAGATGTGAAAGGTCAAGGTAAAAAAGGCGAACTTGTGAACGTGTCCGATGGCTATGCTCGCAATTTCCTTTTGCCGCGTAATTTGGCGATGATCGCGGATGCGCAGGCGATGAACGAACTTCGAAACAAAGAGGCTTCTGTTGCGTATCACAAAGAAATGGATAAAAAAGCAGCAGAAGAAGCGGCCGCGAAAATAAAGGGTAAAACGATTACGATCAAAGCGAAAGCGGGTCAAAAAGGTAAGTTGTTTGGCTCGGTCACGACCAAAGAAGTCTCCGAAGCACTCAAAACTCAACTCGGCGTGACAGTTGACAAACGCAAAATTTCCATGAACGATATCAAAGCGTTTGGCACCTATACGGCTGAAATCAAATTGTTGCAAGGCGTGACGGCTTCTGTGACGGTGGATGTGACCGAGTAAATTCAAACATAAAGGAGATCTGTAACGTGGCAGAGATCTTAACTGAAAATGACGGCTTGAATTTGCCGTACAGCTTGGAAGCCGAGCAGTCGGTTCTTGGATCGGTTTTGATGCAACCCGATGCGCTCAACCAAGTGATGGATATCTTGAACACCAACCATTTTTATCTTCCCGAACACCAAGCAATCTTTCGCGTGATGACGGCGAAGTCGTTGTCGTCGCAGGTGATTGACGTTGTCACGGTGTTGGAAGAACTGAAATCAGACGGATTTTTCTCGACCCAAAAAGGTCGTGAATATCTGTTTAAGTTGGCGCAGACGGTTCCGTCTATCACCAATATTCGTACATACGCGACCATTGTCAAAGAAAAAGCGGATATTCGCCGCTTAATTTCGATTTCGCGCGATTTGATCGATGATGCGATGAATCCCGCAACACAGCCCTCTGAACTTTTGGATAAGGCGGAACAGCAGATTTATGACATTCGTCAGCAACGTCGTTCCGGATCGCTTCGTCCGATCGCTGAGGTTATCAATGAAGCGTATGACACCTTCAATAAATTAACGTCGCCCGATCGTGAGAAATACCTCGGCATTCCCAGCGGTATTTCGTCTTTGGATGTGTTGACGACGGGTTTGAACCGTTCGGATATGATCATTGTCGGCGCGCGCCCCGGTATGGGTAAAACCAGTTTCGCGTTGAATATTGCGCGTAATGTGGCACTTGTTCAGAAACGCACGGTTGTCTTTTTTAACTTGGAAATGTCCTGCGAACAGATGGTGAACCGTCTGTTGTCTTCGGAAGCGCGTGTATCGGGTAAAAAACTCCGTACGGGTGATTTGACTCCTGATGAATGGACACGTATCGGACAAGCCGGTGCAACGCTTTGTCAAGCACCGATGTATTTGGATGATACCGCGAGTATTACGGTTCCTGAAATGATGTCGCGTGTGCGTCGTTTGGATGATGTCGGTTTGATCATCATCGACTATTTGCAGTTGATGCACTCAGGTAAAAAAACGGAAAACCGCGTGAATGAAGTGTCCGAAATTACCCGCTCGCTGAAAATTATGGCGAAAGAATTGAATGTTCCTGTTATGGTGTGTGCACAGCTTGCACGTACCACTGAAAAGCAAGCGAATCACAGACCTGCTTTGGCGGATCTTCGTGAATCGGGTTCAATCGAACAGGACGCCGACCAAGTGTTGTTCCTGTATCGTGATGAGTACTACAAGAACGAAAAAGAAGATCCGAACGCGGTTGAAGTCGGAACTTCCGAAGTTATCGTTGCGAAAAACCGTCACGGCGAGCTTGGAACGGTCAAGTTGGCGTGGAGCGGTGAGTTTACAACGTTTACGGGTCTCGACCCGCACCACAACGGATAAGAGGAACGTGTATGCATCCTTTAGAACAAAACGTGATGTCACTGATTCAACAGGAAAATTTAATCAACGAAGGTGATTCCGTTTTGGTGGCGTTGTCAGGCGGAGCTGATTCGGTTGCGTTGCTACGGATCCTGAAGACATATTCGGCTGAATACGGTTATTCGCTTTATGCGGCGCATGTTCATCACGGTTTACGCGGTGAATATGCCGACCGTGACGAAGCCTTTGTTCGAGATTTGTGTGAGGAACTCTCAATTCCGCTTTATATCGCACACGTGGATGTTCATGCGGAGGTATCGCGCACCAAAGAATCTGTCGAAGAGGCGGGGAGACGGTTGCGCTATGCGTTTTTTGAGGAAAAAATTTCCGATCTGCCGAACGGCAAAATCGCTACCGCTCATTCGGCGAGCGATCAAGCTGAGACGGTATTGCTCCGATTGATGCGTGGATGCGGTATAAAAGGCGTTTCGGGGATTCCTGTCAAACGCGATCGTATTATTCGTCCGTTGCTTACGTGTTATTCGGATGAAATTCGTGACTATTGTTCTCAAAATGCGTTTGCATATATGATCGACGAAACCAATGAACAGCTTTGCTTTACGAGAAATCGTGTGCGCCATCAAATTTTGGCGAATATGCGTGATGTGAATCCGCAAATTGAGCAATCGCTGGTGCGTTTTTCGACGATGGCTTCGATGGACAATCATTTCTTGGAATCGTGCGCGGATGAATTGCTCAAAAGGGCAAGATTATCGGAGCATACGTATTGCGTGCAAACCCTTTTGAACGCTGACAAAGCCATTCGTTTCCGTGCGATTGCACACATGACAGAAGATGCAGAGTTTTTTCATATCCAAGCTCTTTGTAAGCTTATGGAAAGCGGCGGAACGGTGAATTTTCCGCACGATCTTGCCGCTGTCAGTGACGGACGAACGCTTTCATGGACGAGATACAAAGAGACTATCAGTGCAAAAAAAGCACAAGAAGTCGTTTGCGTGACGCTTAATGAACCGTTTGTAATGGCGGATGTCCGCTATTTTGCTACACGTGTGTCTTACCGAGATTATATTGAAAAGCTTCGAGAGGATTCGTCTTTTTCAAAATGGTGTGTGGCGGTTCGTGATCTTTCGAAATTACGTGTTCGTTCGCGTGAAAGCGGCGATCGGATCGCCCCGCTCGGACGAGGTTGCACCAAAGCCGTAAAAAAATTGCTGAATGAGGATCGCGTTCCGATTTCACAACGGGATCGTATTCCTGTTGTGCTTGATGGGGATCGCGTGGCGGCATTGTTGGGACTTTGTGTGGATGAAGCTTCGGCTGTTACAGAGTCTGCGCCGTATATTGTATGGTTTCGGAAAATGGACGCATCTTAAAAAATAATTGAAAATTCACAAAAATTTATTTGTTTTTTGCGTATCATATGATATGATAGAAGCCGATCGTTTTTCGTGTATCAACGCGTCTATTCGCTGTAATATAAAAAGAGGAGGGATTTGATTGGAATCCAATCATAACGATCGCGGCAGACTGATTCGCAATCTGCTGCTGATTATCGGTATTCCGGTTTTGATTATTGTGATTTCCGTTGTGTTCATTATGAACATGGAGGAAAAAGACAAACCGCCGTATTCGGAATATCTTGCTTTTTTCCAAAATAATCAAGTTGAAGAATTTGTATACGACCAAAACAACGGTAAGTTATCTATTCTTTTAAAAGAAGAGTATCGCGATCAGATTGACGAGAACATGAAGGTCAATAAAAAGGGGTATATCGAGTATACCGTTCCTGAAACCATGTTTTTCTCGTCGGCGATAGAAGAGAATGCCTACTTGGCTAATCAAGACGACGACCCCGACAACGATGTGAAGTTTGACATCAAACAAGTCAAATCGATGCCGTGGTTTGTCAGCGAGCTTCCGTTGATTTTGTTGATCATCTCCGCGATTGTGATGTTCTTTATCATGCGTCGTTCGATCATGGGTATGGATGGCGGAAAATCCATGAGCTTTGGTAAAGCTCGTGTAAAGCAACCTGCTGATGAAAAACGCAAGACGACCTTTGCGGATGTTGCAGGTGCGGACGAAGAAAAAGAAGAATTGCGCGAAATTGTTGATTTCTTGAAGGCTCCGAAAAAGTTCGAAGAGCTCGGCGCGCGTATTCCGAAGGGCGTTTTGCTCGTCGGCCCTCCCGGTACCGGTAAGACCCTGCTTGCGAGAGCGGTAGCAGGTGAAGCGGGAGTGCCGTTCTTCTCGATTTCCGGTTCGGATTTCGTGGAGATGTATGTCGGTGTCGGTGCATCACGCGTACGTGATTTGTTTGATCAAGCGAAGAAAAATGCCCCCTGCATCATTTTTATTGATGAGATTGATGCGGTCGGTCGTCAACGTGGCGCCGGTCTTGGTGGCGGTCATGACGAACGTGAGCAAACTTTGAACCAATTGCTGGTTGAAATGGACGGCTTCGGCGCCAACGATGGCGTGATTATGATTGCCGCTACCAACCGCCCCGATATCTTGGATCCCGCGTTGATGCGTCCCGGTCGTTTTGACCGTCAAATTGTTGTCAACTACCCCGATTTGAAAGGTCGCGAAGCGATCTTGAAGGTGCATGCTCGTAACAAACCGATTGCTCCCGATGTGGAATTGAGCACGATCGCGAAGTCGACAGCGGGCTTTACGGGCGCGGATCTTGAAAACCTGCTTAACGAAGCGGCGCTTTTATCGGCGCGTAAAAATCTTCGCTCTATCACGATGGAAGAAATCGAAGAAGCTACTATTAAAGTGGTAATGGGCACCGAAAAACGCAGTCACGTTATTACCGATAAAGATAAACGCTTGACGGCGTATCATGAAGCAGGTCATGCGGTTGTGACGTATTTCTGTCCGACGCAAGATCCTGTGCATCAAATTTCGATCATCCCGCGCGGCATGGCGGGT
>JAZTZV010000010.1:0-16837 GCA_045637645.1 Acutalibacteraceae bacterium
GTTTGCCTTTTTCGAGCCAGGCACAATGCTTGCAAAGACGTTCGATTTGATCGATGGAGTGCGACACGATGATAACCGTTGTGTCGTCGTTGATCATGCTGTTGATGCGTTCTTCGCATTTCTCTTGGAAATGGAAATCACCGACAGCGAGGATCTCGTCCACGATGAGAATATCCGGCTTTGTCACGGTGGCGATTGCAAAACCGATACGCGCCACCATACCCGACGAATAATTCTTCATTGGGGTGTCAAGGAATTCGTGCATCTCCGAAAAATCGACGATATCTTGGAACTTCTCGTCCATGAATTTTTTGGAATAGCCGAGCACCGAGCCGTTGAGGTAAATGTTTTCGCGGGCGGTAAGATCCATGTCAAAACCCGCGCCGAGTTCGATCAGCGGCGCGATCGTGCCATAAGTGCTGACTTTGCCTTTGGTGGGCGTTAAAATGCCCGAAATGATCTTCAAGAGCGTGCTTTTACCGCTTCCGTTAAGACCCACAATGCCGAAAACATCACCCTTGGGGATGTCGAACGACACTTTATCCAGCGCCGTAAAATCTTCGAACATCAGCTTGCGTTGCATGAAACGGAGAACATATTCTTTGATGCTGTCGATTTTTTCTTTGCTCATATTGAAGTGCATTTCAATGTCACGAAGTTCGACGGCATTCTGATTTTGTTTTTTATCCATTAGAATCCACACCCTTTAAATGTGAAGAATAAATTTCTTTTGCAATTTGGTGAACACCAAGCAACCGATCAACAATGTTCCGAGCGCAATACCGATGCAAATCAAATTGTCGGTCAAGGAAGGAATAGTGTTGTTCATCATCAAATCGCGGAAATATTCCACGAAATGATACATCGGGTTGCATTGCACGACCTTCACGGCGAGCCCCGCCCAATTGAACGC
This sequence comes from Acutalibacteraceae bacterium, assembly GCA_045637645.1. Lineage (GTDB taxonomy): Bacteria > Bacillota > Clostridia > Oscillospirales > Acutalibacteraceae > RGIG1959. Next base: position 914 of record JAZTZV010000010.1, read on the forward strand.
ATCAGGATTGCTCAGAGCGGCATTTTCGGCAGCAGAGGTCAAGGTATCCATGGGGTAGATGATCGGCGTCAAATACATCCAAAGCGTGAGCAGGACACCGTACAAATGCATGATATCACGGAAATACACGGTCAGCGAACTCAAAATCAAGCTGAATCCGAGGCAGAACACGAAAGTGTACAAAACCGGAATCGGGAACAACAGCGCGGTCCATGTCGGGAAGCTTCGTTCAATAAGCATGACCACAATGACCGCAATCAAGCTCAGCACCATGTTGATGAGCGCGAACAAGCATTTTTCAACAGGGAAAATGTATTTCGGGATATACACTTTTTTGATCAGCGGAGCACCTGCGAGCACCGAGCCCATCGAAAGCGATGTCGATTCGGAGAAGAAGTTCCAAATTGCCCAACCTGTGATGTAATAGGTGGCGTAGTTGAAATTGGGATCGTCGATTCGAAGAAGGAAGCGGAACATGGTCGTGATGACCAGCATGGTGAACAACGGGTTCAACACACTCCACAAAATGCCCAGCACCGAACGGCGGTATTTGACCTTAAAATCTTTTGAGGTCAGGTTCCAAAGCAGAGGGGAATAGCTTTTGACATCTGCAAAGAAACGTTTAATGCCTTTTTGATTGTTCATAAGGCGTAAGCTCCTTTAAGTGTTATCAATTATCCAGACGGAACGAAAAATCCTCGAGTGTCAGCGTCAGATTGGGGTTGTAGTACGGGTCGCCTGCTTCGAGTTCCTTGCCCCAACGGGTTTGGAAACGTTCGATTTCCGAGTTGAAGCGTTTGACCTTCGCGGGAGTATCCTCCGAGCCGCGGCTTTTGGATTCATAGTGATAGAGTTCACAATACGGCGTAAACACGATCAAATAACCCGCTTTGCGGATCTTCATGCACATATCGACGTCGTTGAACGCCACTTGATACGCTTCGTCGAGTCCGCCGACTTCACGATACACATCCGAACGCATCATCACGCATGCGAAGGTCACGGCGGTGAGATTTTGCGCAATGCTGGCGCGCGACATGTAACCGTAGTCGCCGCGCTCATAATATTTGTGCGAGTGACCCGCCACACCGCCGATACCGAGAATGACGCCTGCGTGTTGAATGGTGTCATCGGGGAAGTACAGCATCGAACCGACCGCGCCGACGTCTTTGCGTTGCGCAAACATCAACATTTCCTCGATCCATTCGGGGGTGATGATCTCCACGTCATTATTGAGCAGGACAACGTAGTCGCCTTTGGCTTCGTTGAAGCCGAAGTTATTGATCGCGGAATAGTTAAAAGCGTCTTCCCATGTGATCACACGGACGTTGTCGTATTGCTCTTGCAGTTGATCGTAATAGCGGAACGTCAACTTGCCGGTGCTGTTGTTTTCCACGATGATGATCTCAAAGTTTTTGTAGGTCGATTTGTCAAAAATGGAACGAATGCAGGTGTCAAGTGTTTCCACTTCGTCTTTGTTGGGGATGATGATGGAAACGAGCGGCTCGCCTTTAATGTCATAACGAATGCGATAGGTGGAGGGGACGGTCGAATCGGTGACCGTCGCCGATAATCCCATACGTTCGAAATGGTCTTCAAGCGCCTTGTGCGCCGCGCTGACGATATAGGGCTTGGAATCGATATCCTGTGCGGTGGAGTTTTTGTGACCGCGCCAGTAATACAGCAATTCGGGGATGTGTACGATGGTTCGTGCTTGCTCGGTCAAACGCAGGATCATGTCAAAATCCTGACTTCCGTCGCATTCGGGACGGAATACGCCGACTTTGTTCATCAATTCGCGGCTGAATACCGAAAGATGACAAATATAGTTGTAAGAACGTAACGTGTCGATCGCGAAATCGGCTTTAAAATGCGCGGTGACGACGTTGTTCGGGTTATCGTTGTGGAAGGTCGCTTCATCGGTATAAATGAAATCGGCGTCGGTCTCGCAAATGGTTTGCATGACACGGAACAGTGCCGACGGATGAAGCAAATCGTCGTGGTCAAAAAGTGCGATATAATCGCCTGTTGCGAGTTCGATGCAAGCGTTGGTGTTTTCGGCGATACCGCGGTTTTGTTCCAGCTTTTTGTACACGATGCGATCGTCTGCTGCGGCGAGACGCGTCACAAGTTCACCGACAACGGCGTGCTCGTTGTCGCTGCCGTCCGCAAGGCAGAGTTGCCATTTGCCGTATGTTTGGTTTTGAACGGAGGCAATCATCTCTTTGAGATATTTCGGTGGCGTATTGTAAAGCGGCACCAAAATGCTGAAGGTGATGTCGCGCTCGAAAACGGTTTCGCTTTCTTCTTGGCGGCGACGCTTGGAGATGGTGAAACTGGTGTTCACTTTTTTGCGGAAAAATTTGGCTTTGACGCGTTTGGCGAGAGGCTTCGGTCCTTGCGTGAGCAACACGCGAGTGCCTTTAACAGCCCAAACAAGGGGCTTCACTTTTCGTGCAACGGTGCCGACTTTTCGCAAGGGGAGGGTCATCTTCCAACTTTGCGAATTGACAACCAGCGAATGATCGTGTGTCAATTTTTGGAATTCTACGGTCGTGGTGCGATAAGAATCGTTGAGATCTTTATATTTCTTTTGCAAAATTTTATGTGCCAGATCCGCTTCGGCGAGCATCTCGTTTAGCTGCTGATTTTCGGCGCGAAGCACTTTGATTTGCGATTCATAAAGCTCGCGCTCCAACTTCATGTTTTGTTCGCGCAGCTCTTCGATGCTGTCGTTGCGACGTTTGCGCTCTGCCATGGCCGTGTCCCACTTTCTGCCGACATCCTTCGGCGGTTCTTCTTATATACGCGCACGTATATAATAATACTACCACAATATTACATATAAGTCAATTTAATCTTAATGAAAAACGATAAAAAGCACGGCACCGTTTTGAGGCGGTGCCGTGCTTTAGTTAGTATATAATATCGACAATGGAAAAATCCGATCCCTCCAGGATGTTTTCGAGTTTCTCGGGCAATACCGTTGCCAATGTGTCTGCGATTTTCGCGGCATCGGTTTTATTCGGTGCGGTGATTCGGATTTCGAACACCTCGCTGTCGTTTTTGCACACGACTTCGATCATGGAACGCAACTCTTCGTAAGTATAGTCACAACCGCTTCGTTCGATCACACCATTCAATACCGATCGCGATTGAAGAATGACTGTATATGTATCGACCGATCCTTCGGACATGATAATATCATCGTACGAAAGGGAAGGGGTGTCGGAATTGTTGTTGACATAGCATTGCAGGGTAACGGTATATTCTTTTTGCGGCGCGAGTGAACACGAACAGAGCGTTACACAGAACAAGATACCGATGATCATAAGTACAGTTCGAAGACGCATCACGATTTACATCCTTTCGATATAAACAAAGAGAGCGGTTTTCCGCTCTCTTTTGTGGGTATTGTAAGCCCCACATAGCCGTATGCTGTCGGAATAACCTGCTATTTGTAAAGCAGGTGGGCGCCGCCCAACGGTTTCACGCTCCCTTCGTCCCGGGTCCGATCGAGTCGGTCGGGGAGGTCTGCAATCCGTCGCCGGAGTCAAGCTCCCGTAATCATACTGTAATAGGGTTATAAGACAGCGGTCCGCGCACTACGCAGGGGACAAAACGTATTTACTCGTCGAGGTAATCGATCTCGTAATACTCTGCCAAACGTTCTTCAAACACCGTGGCAATTTCTTCGAATTCCTCGTCATCGTCAACCGTAACAAGAACTTCGCCGTCTTCCTCGTTTTCAACGCGCAGGATCACAAGCTCGCCCGACGCTTCGACCATGTCATCGGGATCGTCAAAGATCGGCATCAACGCCACGTAGCGGGCGTCGTCGGTTTCGACTGCGTCAAGAATCTCAAATTCTTGCTCGGCACCATTCTCGTTGATGAGTGTCACGGTATCGTTAAATTCGTCCATAAGCAATTCTTCGTTCATAGTTTATGCAACTCCGTTTCGATATATTCCTTCCGAAAGAAGGGTGAAAACATGAAAAATGGAGGTTTTTACAAGCCTCACTTCTTTCATTTTATCGCGTTTTGAACCGTTCGTCAAGAGAAAACACAAAAAAACCTCAATTATTTAAAATTACCATAACTTTTCAACTTTTTTCAAAAAAACTATTGACATTCACGATAACGCGTGGTATAGTAAAGATGACGAAAGGGAAGGGACAATCAAAGATCCGAAAAACGGATCGGAAAAGAGCCCGCCTTCTTCGTAAAATCTCGAAAGAGGTGAGTCCCGTGGCGTAGCAACGGCGAACAACCGGCAAAACAGTCAAAATGAAAAAGGAGCTGTTGTGCTATGAAAATCAACAATCGTTCGTTCGCTAAAGAAGAGTAGAGAAAGGATGAGTCCCGTGTACTAATCAGCTTGATTCGATGAGAGGATCTCAAAAAACGGATTTTAAGAAGCTAATCGATGACAATGAGCCTTCGCAGATCGAAGCCGTGTCGTTCCGAAACGGAAACAGGCGAAAAGGCCGAAAAGAGATATCCCATCATATAGATTACAACTGAATACACAAAACGATAACGAAAAGGGAACGTTATCAAACAAAATCAAATTCTCGCAAAAAATCCGGTGAAAGGAACTTGACTCCGATGAACAGGTAACTTCAAATCTAAAGAAAGATGAGGTACACGCTTTCACGTAGTATAAGTTAATCGGTTGCCGACGAGCAACAAACATGGATCGATAAAGCGAAAGGATTTAGTCCAATGAACATGTAAGAATCACGATTGAAAAATCGTAAAGAACACCATCCAATCCAATACAATGACAATATTTGTCGAAAGGGATAGTCCGATGAGATAGTTTCATCCAAACAACATGTTCAAAAAGTAAGCATAGAAGAAAACTTCGAATGCTGAAAATCTACTCAAAAAGGAAACAACTCCGATGAATTGCTGAAAACGGTGTAACGCCACCGAATCAACACTTTCGAAATCTATAGAAAGAAGAGGTAAAGTCCAGTGGAGCCGAACATGATCTAAGCGGTCAATGAGAGAGTAACGCTCATTGACCGCTTAAAATTTTTATATAATTGCGCGGCGAACAGCTGCTGCCGTGTAAAACGAACCTCCGACAACGATGGGACCGTTGCCGGCTTTTTTTATGTTCTCCAATGCCGCGACGGGATCATCTGCAACTTCAACGTTGTCGTGGAATTGTGCGGCGATGTCGGCAAGAGACGCGGCTTTCATGGCGCGAGGTGTATTCGGCGGTGTGCAACACACGATTTTTTGAAAGAACGGTGCCAGTTCTTTCAAACATGCGGACACGTCTTTGTCGGCGAGCATGCCGATCAACAGCGTCGCGTTCGGCAGTTGTAAGATTTTCAGCGTTTCACAAAGTGCGTGAATGCCGTGCGGATTGTGTGCAGCATCCAAAAGAATAAACGGATCGTTTGATACGATTTCTTGCCGACACGCGAGCTTAACGTTGCTTAAAGCGTGCAACGTGCGCGATGCATCCGATCGAAATCCTCGCGTCTGTAGCTGTTTGCAAACGGTGAGGGCGGTCAGTGCGTTATGGTGTTGATGTTCGCCGAGCATCGACAAACACACCTCGTGATCGTCGTAGGTAAATTGGATACCCTCCGAATTCATGGCAACGTTTTCGTTGACGACAGCTTGATGAACGGTTGAACCGGTCTCGAATGCTTTTTCAAAGATTTCTCCGAGAGCAAGCGGATTCATATTCGGTGCGCAAACAACGTCGCATCCTGCCTTGATGATGCCGCTTTTTTGTTTGGCGATCGCCTCAACGGTATTGCCCAAAATAGCGGTGTGATCCAAGTCGATCGGAGTAAATACCGCACAAAGCGGTGCGGGAATGATGTTGGTGGTGTCGGTTTCACCGCCCAGACAACATTCGATGACCGCTATGTCCACTTGTTGTGTTTGAAAATATACAAACATCGCGCAGGTTAAGCATTCGTATTCGGACAAGCCGCTCGGCATTGCGTTTGCCACTTGTGAAACACAGTTACCGAATTCTTCTTCGGAAATCATTACGCCGTCAATCAGAATGGTTTCGCGCATGTGTTCCAGCGGAGGAGAGGTGTACAATCCTGTTTTATACCCGTTTTCGGTCAGTATCGCGGCGATCATGCGTGCTGTTGAGCCTTTTCCGTTGGTGCCCGCCACGTGAACGATAGGGAAGGCGTGTTCGGGGTGTCCGAGTGCCTCCGTTGCTTGTAAGGTGCGTTCAAGACCCATTTGCATGCCAACGGATTTTAAACTGTTCAAATATGTGATGGATTGTGAATAGGTCATCGTATCACCTCGTTTGTATATTCAACGACATAAATATAGCGAAAAATGTGCTGTGGGTCAAGTAAAATCGTTGCAAAAGCGGTAAAATACTGATATACTATAACAAACATATATGTTTAACGGAGGTAATAAACCGTATGGATACATTTCGCGAGCAAATTGTGAAACAAAAAATGGATCTGACCCGCATGGCTATCGTGGTGGCGGGTGTCTTCGGTGCGCTGGCGTTGTGTGCGGCTGTGTTTTATTTTATCCCCATTCTGCTTTTACCTGTTGCGGCGGGCTGTGCTTACGGACTTTATTGGTTGGTGACGTCGCAAAGCTGGGAAGTGGAATATGCGGTCACGAACGGCGATATCGATATCGACCGCATCGTGGCGCGCCGCACTCGAAAAACCATTGTTCGCGTGCGCGGCGAAAAGATCGAACAGCTTTTGCCGATCGCCAAGCGTGATCCGAAGAAAAAATACGACCGCGTGGTGATGGCGGCACGCACGCCGTCGACTGCTACATGGTTCTTTACCTATCATGGTAAAAGCGGCTCGACGATCGTCCTGTTCGAGCCCGATCAACAATTGCTTAAAGCGCTTCACGACGGTACGTCTCGTTTGGTGCAAATCGAAACTGACCGTGCCATGCGTGAATATTGATAAAAGGTGGGAGAGACGGTGAAACGTGAACGATCCATAGTGATCACCTCGGCGAATATGCGAGAATTGGAAGCGCGCGCCGTTCAAAACGGCACATCATATGCCGCCCTGATGGAACAAGCGGGGTGCGGGTGTGCGGAATGGATCCTGTCGTCTCAATTCCCTTGTGCGAACGATAAAACGTCTACAGCCTATGCCGATCGTACGGTGGCAATTTTTTGCGGTCGCGGCAACAACGGCGGTGACGGTTTTGTTCTCGCGCGCGTGTTACACGAGCGGTTTCCGCTTTTGACGGTTTATGTGGTTCTTGTTTGCGGCACTCCGACGGCATCTCCTGCGGACGAAATGTTCGAAAGACTTGTTGCCGACGAAACGTTGCATATTTTGTCTCTTGCAGAATGGGCTCAAACCGATTGTGTCCTTTCGTCGTGCGATGTTGCGGTCGATGCGGTTTACGGTATCGGTTTTCATGGTACACTTTCGCAAGAGATCGCGACATTGTTTTCAACCGTGTGTGCAACCGATGCCTACAAGGTGTCTCTTGATATTCCGAGCGGTATGCATGCTGACAGTGAGCGGGTGGACGAAAACGTTTTTTGTCCCAACACGACAATCACGTTTACCGCCTTAAAGCCTTGCATGATTTTGCCGAGAACAGCACAACGTTGCGGTCATCTTGTCGTAAAAGAAGTTGGTATCGAGCGGGAACTCACAGAACGTTTCGGTTCCCGTGTCGAAATTCTCTCCGATTCGATCGCGCAACAATATTTGCCGATTCGGTATCGAGATGTACATAAAGGCTCGTGCGGACATGTTATCGCATTATGCGGTAGTTACGGCATGGCAGGCGCTTCGATGCTTGCGGGAAAGGCGGCGCTTCGCTCGGGGATCGGGTTGCTTCATTTGTGCATCCCCGAAAGTATTTATCCCATTGTTGCCGCAGGTCTTTGGGAAGCGGTATGTCATCCCTTACCCGAAACGGCGGATCACGGATTGGCGGCAACGTCGCTGAAAATATTGCTGTCCTTGTCTGCAAAGAATGAACGCACCGCTGTTTTGATCGGTCCTGGTTTGTCCCAAAACCCGAAAACGACCGCTTTGATCAAAAAATGGTTGCCGTCGGTCGATTCTCCCGTTTTGATTGATGCGGACGGTCTAAATATGCTGTCGTCGCATATAGATATGATGAACGCAATACAGGAACGTTCGGCGGCGACGATTGTAACACCGCATCCCGGTGAAGCGGCGCGTCTGCTTGGCTGTGATATCGGCGATGTGGAAGCCGATCGCTTTTCGGCGGCGCGTCGCTTGGCAGTTATGTGCGGCGGCGTGGCGGTGCTCAAAGGTGCGCATACCGTGATTGCCGATGCGAACGGCAATGCGGCTTTGCATCCGTTTGCTTGCTCGGGTTTGGCGACGGGCGGAAGCGGCGATGTGCTGGCGGGGATGATCGCCGCTTTTGTCGCACAGAGAGTCGATCCGTTTCATGCCGCTTGCTTGGCGGTGTATTTGCACGGTGCGGCGGCACGTCAACGATGCGACAAAACATGTGAAACGTCGCTTCTTCCGACCGACGTTCTTGACGAGCTTCCTGTGTTGCTTTCGCAATTTGAACGGCGGGAGTGATTGGGAGTGCATCGTCTCGGATGTATTGTTCTTTGTTTGGTGTTGGTGCTGACGGCGTGTTCGACGTCGACGGTTTCACCTGTCACAAGCGGATTTCGTTGTCAGGTGTCGATTACTTACGATGATCTTTCGGCGCAGGCGACGCTCGAGCGTTCCGAACAGGGTGTGACGGTTTTGTCGTTTTTGTCACCGCGTGAATTGGATGGTTTTGCGCTTTCGTACGATGGGCAAGCGGTCACGGTGTCCTATCGCGGAATCGAATTGCCTCTTGGTGATCAGGCGTTGCCGACGTCGGCTGTGCGGGTGATCGATGACGCGTTGGCGTGCTGTACTGTCGCCGAATCGACCGTTGAATTTAACGGCGAATGCGACGGTGGACGTTTCACGGTGACGTTTGATCCGCAGAGTGGATTTCCGACGGAATTGTATATCGAGTCTCTTGATTTGCGTGTGTTTTTTACGGAGTGGGAAACACTTTAAAATCGTTGGTATCTATTCTCTACAACAAAAGCTATTGATATTTGTAAACAATAAACAAATCCCGTTTGCTTTTGGAATATTTTTTTGTTATTTTAATTATTATTTTTAAAAATAACATTGACATTTGTGGCAAACAGGAGTATACTCTTACTATAAAACAATACGACTATTCTACTTTGTCGCCTGTTGTATGTTTCGAAAACAACAGGCGGTTTGTCGCATTTACGCGAGGTGTTTCCGTGACAGATTGTGAAGCTTTGATTTTTGACGAAAGCGAATTGCTCGTTCTTGTCAAAAAAGGCGACGATGCAGCGTTTGCGCAATTGATCGATCGCTTTATGCCGATGCTTCGCCAAGAGACAGCTCGTGTGCGTGTCAACGCGGCTGACGATGACGATTACATTCAAGAAGCCAGTCTTGGATTGCTGTCTGCCGCAAGAGCATATCGTGAGGATCAAGGCGCTTCTTTTTCGACGTTTGCGCGCGTATGTGTTCGTCGACGCTTATTAAACGCACTTCAGGCGGTGCCGAATGTGGATCTTCCGAGTGAAGATACGGCGCTCTTCGACGAAATCGACAACGATTTGTTTGCTGCGCGATTGGATCCCGACGAATGGCTTCTTCACAAGGAAGATGAAGCCGCTTTGCTGGATCGTTTGCGCGCGTTATTGTCGTCGATGGAATATCACGTTCTGGTTCTTCACATGGCGTCGTATTCGTATGATGAAATCGCGCAAGCGTTGGCGATCACGCCCAAGAGCGTCGATAATGCCATTCAACGTATCCGTCGCAAGCTGATGCGTGCGTTGTAAAACTGTTTCGGTGTTAAATGCTATACGCATTTTCACAATATTTCATGCCCGGCCGTTTCACACCCACCAGTCAACCCTACGTCCCCGAAATTCGGCGAGAGGCAAATTTTTTCAAAGAGAGGTACAAATCATGTACGAAGACAAAACATTGGTGTGTAAAGAATGCGGCGCGGAGTTCGTCTTTACGGCGGGCGAGCAAGAATTCTATGCGGAAAAAGGTTTTGTGAACGAGCCTCAACGTTGTAAAGCGTGCCGTGATGCGCGCAAGAATGCGGCCCGTGGCGAGCGCAAGATGTTCACGACCGTTTGTGCGGAGTGCGGCGGTGAAGCGGTTGTTCCGTTTGAGCCCCGTGAGGGTCGCGCGGTGTTCTGCAGTGCCTGCCACGCAAAAAGAACGGAAGGCTGATTCCTGATTTTGATGCACACAAACCGAGGTAACCGATGTTACCTCGGTTTTTTGTTGCAAAAAATCCCATGCGTACAAAATTCGAGGTTGCTTTTTTTAGGATATTCAGTATAATAAATAGAAGTAAGAAAGGTGGTGTCGCCGTGATCGTTACGTCGGTTTCTCCTGCTAAACAGCATTTGGTCTGCATCGAGTTTGATGACGGTCAATCCGGCTTGATCGATAAAACGGTATGGGAGCATGTTGGTTATGCGACCGGAACCCATCTTGACGATAAAGAGTGGGAGGCGCTTTGTGACCGCTCTGCGCGTCATCGCGCTCGTGAAAAAGCATTATATTATTTGTCTCTTCGCGATTACGGAAGCGGGGAATTGATCAAAAAACTTGTAACGGCACAAATTCCGCGTTCTCTTGCTGAAGAAACGGTAGAGAAGCTGGTTTCGTGCGGCTTGATCAATGACGAACGGTACGCGTTGATGTTGGCGACCGACATGCAAAATCGTAAATTGTATCCCAAACGCCGCATCGGGATGGCTCTTCGTGAAAAAGGTTTTTCCTCTGTGGATATCGAAACGGCGCTTGCGAATCTTCCTGATGAGGAGGAGCAACAAGCACTTGAATTTTTAATAAAAAAACGTTATAATATAAAGAATGATCCCGCGAAACGAGAAAAGGCACTGGCAATGCTGGCGCGTTACGGATTTTCGTATGCGGTTTCCAAGCGTGCGCTTGATCGCTTGGAGGATGAGGATTGTTAAAAAGGAGGTTGTTCCGTGGCAATCAGAGTTGGAATGGTGTCGCTTGGATGCCCGAAAAATCAAATGGACGCCGAGCTGATGCTCGCTTCTATGTATAAAGACGGTCTTGAAATCGTGGCGGATGCGGCGCTTGCTGATGTCGTTGTGATCAATACCTGCGGTTTTATCGAAGCCGCCAAGCAAGAAGCAATCGAAACGATCTTGGAGTTTGCTCAATTGAAAAAAGAGGGTCAAATTAAAAAGCTTGTTGTTACGGGCTGTCTTGCACAGCGTTATAAAAACGAATTGGCAGATGAACTTCCCGAATGTGATGCGGTGTTGGGACTTGGTGCCAACGGCGATATTGCAAAAGTGGTTGCCGATGTCATGAATGATGAAATTGTGCGCGAATTTCCGTCGCGCCGTTGTTGGTCGCTTGACGGCGATCGTATTCAAACGACACCGCATTTCTTTGCGTATATGCGTGTGGGTGACGGCTGCAGCAATTGCTGTACCTACTGTGCGATCCCGCTGATTCGTGGCGGCTTGCGCAGTCGCGAGATGGACGCACTTGTTGCGGAGGCAGCTTCGCTTGCGCAAAACGGTGTTAAGGAACTTGTGCTTGTCGCGCAGGATACCACGCTTTACGGTCAAGATCTTTACGGGGAAAGTCGTTTACCGACTCTCCTTGAGCGCTTGTGTGAGATCGAAGGACTTGAGTGGATCCGTTTGCTGTATTGTTATCCTGAGCATATTACCGAAGAACTGCTCGATGTGATTGCATCTCAATCCAAAATTGTAAAATATATGGACATCCCGCTTCAACATGCGAGCGGTCATGTTCTTTCGGCGATGCGTCGTCACGGCGATCGCGAATCGCTCACGAAACTCATCGCGCACATTCGCGAGCGCGTCCCGGGGATTGTCCTTCGCACAACGGTTATGACCGGATTCCCCGGAGAAACCGAAGACGATGTTGAGGAACTTTGCGAATTCTTGCAAGAAGCACGATTTGAACGCCTCGGTTGTTTTGCATATTCGCCCGAAGAGGGAACAAAAGCGGCGCAAATGCCCGATCAAATTCCCGAGGAAATCAAGGAAAAGCGCCGTGATATCGTGATGCAAGAGCAAGAGCGCATCTCGCAGGAATGGCTTGCTTCGCAAGTCGGTAAGACGGTAACCGTCTTGACTGAAAGCTTTGATAAATATGCGGAGTGTTGGTTCGGTCGTACCGCTGCCGATGCTCCCGATATCGACGGAAAAGTGTTTTTCTCCGCTGAAAAAGCGATTGCACCCGGTGATATGGTGCAAGTCGAAATCGTCGATTACATGGATTGGGATCTGATTGGAGAGTGTGTGGAATGAATTTACCCAATAAACTGACGGTTGCGCGCATTTTGATGGTGCCGTTGTATATGGTGCTGTTACTTGTGGACTTTCCGTTCCATTATTTTGCGGCGATGCTGGTGTTTATCATCGCGTCGTTGACGGATTATTTTGACGGTAAAATTGCTCGTTCACAAAATCTTGTGACCAATCTCGGCAAGTTTCTCGATCCGATTGCCGATAAAATGCTCACCACAGCGGCGTTTTTGGTGTTTTTGGAACTCGGCGCTCTCGGCTTCGGTGGTGCGTGGGCGGTAATGCTTGTCATGACGCGCGAGTTTATGGTAACATCGGTGAGACTGATGGCGGCAAAGGACGGCACGGTCGTGGCGGCGAGTTTTTCGGGCAAGATGAAAACCGTGATGCAATACGTCGCGATCATCACGATGATGGTGGCTCTCGGCTGGCAAGACATTTGCGGAGTCTATTTTGTTTCGATTCCGTCGCTTGCATACGAAATCCCGATTCTGATTTCGCAAATTGCGGTTTGGATCTCGGTCGTGTTTACGGTCATTTCCGGCATTCAGTATTTCTGGCCCTATCGTCATTATTTCACGAAAGACTGCTAAAAGGGGACTGACTATGTTCAAGCAGCTAAAAGAAGATATTCAGACCATACGAACGCGAGATCCGGCCGCTCGTTCGGCGATCGAGATCATGCTGTTGTATAACGGGTTGAAAGCGGTCCGTTCGCATCGCCGCGCCAATTGGTGTTCAAAGCACGGCTTTAAGTTTTTGGCGCGTTGGATCTCACAGCGTTGCGTGCGTCGAACCAATATTGAAATTCACCCCGATGCTACGATCGGAAAACGCTTGTTTATCGATCACGGAACGGGCGTCGTGATCGGTGAGACTACGGAGATCGGCGACGATTGCACGATTTATCAAGGCGTTACCCTTGGCGGTACCGGTAAAGACAAAGGCAAACGTCACCCGACACTCGGAAATCACGTGATGGTCGGATCGGGAGCGAAAGTTCTTGGACCGATTCATATCGGCAACAACGTCCGCATTGCGGCGGGTGCTGTCGTGCTCAATGATATCCCCGATAACTGTACAGCGGTTGGCGTTCCTGCACGTGTGGTGCGCTGTAACGGCGAAAAGGTGGAACAGGAATTGGATCAGATTCACATTCCCGATCCCGTGTCGCAGGAACTTTGCAAAATGCGTCATGAACTTCAAATGATGAAACAACAGCTCGATGCTTTGACGGCATCAGATCTTTCGGAAAGGCATGATTCACAATGAAAATTTTCAACACTATGACCCGCGAAAAAGAAGAGCTTCAAACGCTCGAAGAGGGTAAGATCCGCATTTATGCGTGCGGTCCGACGGTTTACAATTACATTCACATCGGCAATGCGCGTCCGCTTTGCGTGTTCGATGTGTTGCGCCGTTATTTGGAATGGCGCGGTATGGATGTCCGCTTTGTTCAAAACTTCACCGACATCGACGATAAAATCATCCGTCGCGCCAACGAAGAAGGCACGACTTACGATGTGATCGCCGAGCGTTATATCGAGGAGTTCTGGACGGACGCCAAAGGACTCGGCGTGCGTGAAGCCACTGTTCATCCCAAAGCCACGGAGAACATGGATGAGATCATCGCCATCATTGCCGAACTCGAGCGCAAAGGCTATGCGTACAAAGCCGTTAACGGCGATGTGTATTTCCGCACTCGTAAATGCGACGAATACGGCAAATTGAGCCATCAACCGATCGATGACCTGGAAAGCGGTGCACGCATTTCCGTCGGCGAAGACAAGGAAGATCCGCTTGATTTTGCGCTTTGGAAAGCCGCGAAAGAGGGCGAACCCTATTGGGAATCGCCTTGGAGCAACGGTCGTCCCGGCTGGCATATCGAGTGCTCGGCAATGGCTCGTCGTTACCTCGGCGAAAGCATTGACATGCACTGCGGCGGTCAGGACTTGATTTTCCCGCACCATGAAAACGAGATCGCGCAAAGCGAATGCTGCAATAACGCTCCTTTTGCGAAGTATTGGATGCATAACGGTTACATCAATGTCGATAATAAGAAAATGTCTAAGTCGCTCAACAACTTCTTCACGGTGCGTGATGTGGCAAACCAATATGGCTATGAAGCAATTCGTTTCTTCTTAATTTCTTCGTCGTATCGTATGCCCATCAACTACAACTCGGAAATCATCGAGCAGGGCATTGCGGCTCTTGATCGTCTGTACAACTGTGAAAGCGCGTTGGCGTTTGCGGTTCAAAACGGCGGTGACGGTAGCGGCGACGAAGCGATGGCGACCGCTTTGAACAATCGTCGTCAACAATTCATCGACGCGATGGACGATGATATGAACACCGCCGATGCGATTTCGGCACTCTTTGAACTTGTCAAAGACATCAACGTTGCGCTTCGCGACAATTCGTTGTCGGCGGATATGTGCCAAAAAACATTGGATGCGTTCCACGAATTGACCGATGTTCTCGGTCTGCTTTACGAGCGCAAAGCCACGCAAGGCGACGATGATGCGGCAATCGAAGCGATGATCGAAGCCCGCACCCAAGCCCGTAAGGACAAAAACTGGGCGGAATCCGATCGCATTCGTGACGAGCTCAAAGCAATGGGTATCGTCCTCGAGGATACGCCGCAGGGCGTTCGCTGGCATCGTGCGTAATGTTGTTTAAAACGAGGTGTTTGTTTTGGTGGATGTAGCGATTATCGGCGGTGGCCCTGCCGGCTTTTCAGCGGCGGTCAACGTTCGTGCACGTGGCGCGACCTGCTTGATCGTGTCGGGCGATATTACGTCCAATCCGCTTGCCAAAAGCTCTCGTATCGATAACTATATCGGCATGTACGGCATGAATGGATTGGAAATGCTGCAAAAAATGAAAGAGGATGCGCTCGCAAGCGGAGCGGAATTCCGCCACGGACATGTGTTGTCGGTCGCGCCGTATAAAGATCGATTTATGTTGGCGGTCGGCAACGATGTCATCGAAGCCAAGCGCGCGATCCTTGCCACGGGTGCTGTTATCCCGAAGGCGTTACAAGGTGAGACGGAGCGTGTCGGACGCGGTGTGAGCTATTGCGCGACTTGCGACGGTATGCTGTACCGTTCCAAGAAAGCCATTGTTATCGGCGATGCCGACGATTTGACAGAAGAAGCCACCATGTTGCAACATATCGGTGTCGATGTGACGGTGGTTGCCAAACAGCGACCGCACGGGCTTCCTGATCAAATTCCCTTTATACAAGCCGTTCCGAGAGGAATCGCGGACGGAAGTCCGTTTGTGTTGCAAACCGATCGAGAGGACATCCCTTGTGATGTTGTGTTTGCGCTTCGCAATGCACAAGCGCCCGATCGATTGGTCGCAGGACTTGCACTTGAGGGTAAGTATATTCTCGTTGATGAATCGTGTTCCACCAATATAAACGGACTGTACGCCGCAGGAGATTGCACAGGAAAACCCCTGCAAATTGCGAAAGCGGTGGCGCAAGGGATGATGGCCGCATTCTCGGCAACTGCTTCTCTTAAACAATAAAGAAAAAGCCCGCAACCGATCGGTTGCGGG
>JAZTZV010000011.1:0-9024 GCA_045637645.1 Acutalibacteraceae bacterium
GGGCAACAGCGGTTTCCCCTTCCGTTTCGGCAACCGCCCCGAAGTCGCGGTCATCACGCTCAAACGAACCGAAGAATAAAGAAAGAACGGACTCAACGAGTCCGTTCTTTCTTTATGTCTTTATTTCTTTTCTTTTTTCAGCACACGGAAGTTGCCCAGCAGATACGCCGTCGCACACACAGCGGGTGTCAGCAGTTGCATCGCGAACAGACCGATCAGTTGTCCGACCGAGAGAAGCGACGCGCCCGCAGTTTCGACAGGCACCATCACATTCACCAGCGGCATGAACACCACGTTGAGCCAACGGTACACACCGATGAAGCCGTCCGTCGACAGCAGTTGGAACTTGCACGCCAGCAACACCGCATACATCGCAAAAGGCGACACCGCCGCGATCAAGCCGATCCACAAGCCGCGAAGCGGCGTGGATTTGCGACCGTGATAATCCTGCAGGTTGCGATCGCGGTCGCCCTCTGCCCACACATAATAACCGATCATGCACGCGAAAAGGCCGATCATCAGCACTTGCGTGAGCACCTGCGTTACCGTCAGCAACGCGGCACACACGTCGTTTTTCGGACCCATGTTCGGGCTCGCCATCACACGGCGATCGTCGGTGATGTCATATTTGTCGGGGTTTTCCGCTTTGTCGGTGTTGTATTCCTCGGGGGTCATAACGGCGATTTCCTGTTGTTCGCCGTCGACCACTTCATACACCGTATAGGATTGCGGTGCTTGGAACAAGCCGTCGGACAGCATCGTCACGGAAAAATACAAAAACAGGCACATGACCGCCGCCAATACGCTCACACCGAAAATCTTCAGCGCCGTCGTCACAAGAGGAGCGCCCGCGGTTTCATACGATTGCTTTTCAGGTTTCATTGTGCGTCCTCCAATTCCAGTGCATCGATGATCGCTTCGGCGATCATCGCATGACCTGCGGCGTTGGGATGCACGCCGTCTTCACAGGTTTCCAAAATCGCATCGCCGTAGATGGCTTGATGCTCCACATATATGCCGCCCGTTTCCTCGGCGAGACGCTTGAGCTGTTCTTTCACCTTCGGCACGCGCGGCGCGCGCAACGCCGCCAATTTATCGCCGTTGCTCTTATCCCACACAAAGTCGCTGACGATCACCTTCGTACCGTTTTCGTTGGCTTTCTCGATGAGAAAATCGATTTTCTCATCGAACACATCCATATCGCTCGAGAAATACGCATCGTTGTAGCCGATGGCGAAAATCAAGGTGCCCGATTTGGTCGCGGCTTCGAGGAATTTCTCGTCAAGCCCCGTCATGTTGCCGTCCGCGGCAACGCCGATGCCCGCGAGTTGCAGACCGCTGTTGGAATAGTTCGAGACCACCACACCGTCAGGGCTGTTGTAATAGCCGATGCCTGTGAAGATGACTTCTTTGTCGGAGGTCGCCTTGAGAATGATCTTGCGGTCTTCGGGCATCTCGATGGGCTCGGTGCGCATGTAGCCGTCGCCTTTGGAGGCGTCCACATCCATCAGCATCTCACCCGCCGAATCGAGCACCTCAAACGTGCCGTAGTCCTCGCCTGCTTCGTAATAGACATAGAAATATTTGTAAAACTCTTTGACCGTAAACGTTAAGGTTGCGCCGTTTTTGCTGCTGCCGAAGCCTTTCGTGCCGAGCAATTCGGCGGTGCGATATTCCGTCCAGCCGTCGCCCGCCGCGCCGCGATTTTTAAAGCCTTCGGGGGTTTCGGGGAACGCATGCAGATCGGTGCTCGGGGTTTGACCCCACAGCGTACCCTCCACAGACACAAAGCCGTGGTTGTTGTCGCCGGTTCGGTTGTTGATCGCCTCTTTGAGCAACGACGGCCAGCTGTTTTCGTGAATGTTCACGGTTGCCGCACCGTGCGAAATGCTGTCGCCGAGAATGGTGACGGAATGCTCGCCGAACACGTCGGTTGCCGTGACGTCCAACACCTCGTTGTTGACCTTCTCATAAGACGGTTGTTCGCTGTCACCGCCGCCGCAACCGACAAGCGTGACGGCGAGCGTCGCCGCCGCCATCAGCGCACACAATTGTTTTTTCATGATGTCCACTCCTCCGTCCATTCAAGTCCCATTGCCGCGACCATACGCATGCCCGCCAAGCAATTCGGATTGATCGATATATACGTCGCCCGTTTCGAGTCGGTCACCGACGTTAACGATCGCTTCGTAAAATCGTCTTTTAGACAATATTGTTCTGCAAAAACCGCAACCTCTTGCCCCCGAGAAGAAAGGCAAGAGGTTTTGGCTTTCGGTTTTCAATTAAGTCCAGGTTTCCGTCCACTCAAGACCCATGGCTTCGACAAGGGCTTGCGCCATCATCTTTTGACCCTTCGAGCCGGGATGGACACCGTCGCCGTTGGGGGCCCAAATTTGCTCCCACAGCGCGTCACCGTGAATCGAAATTTGCTCCAAATAGATGCCGTTCGTCTCTCTTGCAAGACGGCGAAGCTCGGAATGCACAAACGCGATGTTCGATTTTGCCGGTTCGGTTTGCATATCCGGCCACGTGGTGTTGTTCACGATCACGTTGGTGCCGTTTTTGTTGCAAAGATCGATCATGAAATCGATGCGCTCGGCGAAATAGTCCTTGCTGAAGCTTTCGTCGGGCATGTTGCCGTAGTGCGCATCGTTGTAACCGAGCGAGAAGATCAGCGTGTCCGCCGACGCCGCTTGTTTCAAAACCGTGTCGCTCAGGTAGCAAAAACGCATACCGCCGCGGGTGAAGCTGTTGACCGTGACATAGCCGTCGGCGTTATTCGTCTTGGGCAGTTCTTTGTAATAGCCGATGCCCGTGATGGTAACGGGATTCGTGGTGCCGTCGTGGCAAATGATGATTCTGGGGATACCGTTTTTATCCTTCGGGCAATCGCTCAAACGATAGAACGCGGTGCGTTTGGTTTCTTCCACAGAATTCGCGGTCGGAATGTATTTCTCGCTGCCGTTGATATCCGGCACTTCTCCGCCCGGATCCTTACCGTCCGCAATGACGAACGAGGCACCGCCCGGTTGGGTGTGATAATACACGCAGAAATAGTCGTATTGATCGACATATTGTTCACGCAGTTTGTAGGTGATGGTCGACCACGGTGTCCAGGAGTGCATGGCAATCGACGTCAAACGGTCGCCGTCGTCCGCTTTCCATCCCTCAGGCATATCTTTCTGATCGCAAACCCACGCATTTGCGCCGTCCGCCGTCAAAGAACGCTCGGGCCACATGTGGATGTCATCCGCGCGGTTGCTCGACCAGCTCGTGGGATATGCGGAGGTGAAGCCGTAGTTCAGCTTGCCGCCGTTCGCCGCGGAAACCGCTTTCTTCACATAACCTGCGTACGTATTTTCGGGGAGCGGATCGTCCGCTTTGGCACCGAACGAAATCGAGTCGCCGAGGATGGCAATCGAGTTTTCACCCCAATAGTCCTCGCCCGTCGGATGCGCATAGTCGGGAGCGCCCACGCTGCCTGCGTCGTCAAGCAGATCCGTCAACAGCATACGCGCGTCGGTCGTGTCGATCTTATCGTCGATGTTGAAATCGCCCCACCACAGTTGTTGATTGGTGACCTCGGTGTTGTTGATCGCGGCGCTCATCATCGAACGCACGTCCAGCGTGTTGCATTTGCCGTCCATGTTGAAATCTCCCTTGCCCGACGCCGACGCCGTCAGCATCGTCGAAAACATCATCAGGAACACGGCGACCGTCGCCGTCAGAGACACATACCGTTTCATAAGAATCTCTCCCTTACAAACATTGTTCTTTAAACACCGCAACCCCTTATCTCTTCAAAAGGTCGCGGCATATTGCCACGGGGTTTCGAATCAGCTCCAGCTTTCGGTCCACTCAAGACCCATCGCCGAAACGATCGCTTTGGCGATCAATTTATGACCTGCCGAGTTCGGGTGCACACCGTCGCAAGGATCTTGCTTGTTGTGCTCGTAGTTGCCGTTGAGGCAATCGAGCATCGCTTGACCGTTGACACCTTGTTGGTCGATGTAAATGCCGCCCGTTTCTTCCGCCAAACGCTTGTATTCCTTTTTCGCCGTTTGGTACGCCTTTTCTTGATTGGTGTTGCGACCGACAGCCGTCGTGTTATCCCAGATGTGGTCGCTGATGATGACTTGCGTTCCGTTTTGCTTGCACGCATCGATCAAGAGATCGATCTTTTGCGCGAACACGCCGCTGTTGACCAAATCATAATTGAAATACACGTCGTTGTAACCCATCGCGCAGATCAGCGTATCCGCCGATGCCGCTTGACGAAGCACCGTGTCGCTCATTTTCGTCAAGCTGGAGCCGCCGCGCGTGTAGGCGTTGAAGGTCACGTAGCCGTCGGCGTTGTTCGCCTTGGGCAGTTCTTTATAATAACCGATGCCCGTGATGGTGACGGGTTTGCCGGAATTATCGTGGCAAATGTTGATGTGCGGAACACCGTTTTCCCAGTAGCAATCCGACAACTTATAAAACTTCGAGCGCATGGTCTTCGAGGTGCCGTCCGTCGATGCCGTCGGCGTGTAAGCCGTGCTGCCTTCCACGTTGGGAACGTTTTTGCCGGACGTGCCGTAGGCGATGCAGAAAGCACCCGAGTCGGGCTCGCTTTGATAATACACACAGAAATAGTCGTAATCGTCGACATATTGCTCACGCAAGCGATAGCTCAACACGCCCCACTTGCCCGCTTCGGTCGTCGACGTGAAGCCGTAAGAATACAGACGGTCGCCGCTGTCGGTTTCTTCCCAAGAGCCGCTGAGTTTTTGGGGCCAGTTGTGGATCTCGGTCGCCGTGTAATCGTGACCGTTCGTATTGCCCCACGCGGTTGCGCAAGCCGAGGTAAAGCCGTAGTTCATTTTGCCGCCGTTTGCCTTTTGCACAGCCTTCTTCACATAGCTGACATAGCTGTTTTCGGGAAGCGGATCCGCCGCGCCCGCGCCGAAGGAAATCGAGTCACCGATCAACGCGACCGTATTTTCGCCCCAGCAATCTTCCTCCGTAGGATGGGCATAATCGGGAGCCGCCACACTGCCCGCGTCGTCGAGCAGTGTGGTCAGCAAAGCGCGCGCGTCAGCCGTATCAATTTCACCGTCGACGGCGTAATCGCCCCACCAAATTTGTTGTTGGGTGATCGTTTCGTTGTTGATCACGGCACTCATCATCGAACGCACATCCAGCGTGTTGATCTTGCCGTCCTTGTTGAAATCGCCCTTGCCCGCGGCAGACGCGGTCATAGGACTTGTCGCCAACAGCGCCGCTGTCACCGCGACCGCCGAGAGCGTTGCCAAAATTCGCTTCATTCCGTATATCCTCCTTATGCCAATCCCATTGCTTCGAGGATGGTTTGTGCCATCAGTTTGTGGCCGCCGTTGAGCGGGTGGACGCCGTCGTTGGCGTTGACATACTGCATCAGTTCGCTGCCCCAACGCGCCTCTTGATCGATGTAGATGCCGTTCGTTTCGTTGGCGAGACGCTTGAGCTCTTCGCTGAAGAACACAAATTTCTCATCGATGTCCGCTTTGATCGCGGCACTGCAGTTTTTGTAGCCATCGAGGGTTTTGTAGTTGTTCCAGAGATAATCGTTGACGATCACGTTGGTGCCGTTTTTCTTGCACTCGGCGATCAAATAATCGATGCGGTTCGAGAACGCCGCTTTGGTGTAGCCGTAATCGCGGCCCCAGAACGCGTCGTTGTAACCCAGACCGACGATCAGCGTACCCGAAGACGCCGCTTGCGACAACACTTTGTCGGACAGCGACGTGAGCATCGCACCGCCGCGCGTGTATTTGTTGAACGTGATGCTGTTGCCCGAAATGTCGTTGTAGAAACCGAGGCCGTTGATGGTGACGGGCGAGTTGTCGCCGCTGGTGATGGCGATGGTCATGCCGTTTTTGAAATCGGACACACGGTAGAAGCCCGTGCGCTTGGTTTCGCAAACGGTGTTCTCGCAATCGATCACCACGTTGCCGTTGATGTCCGCTTGGTCATAGCCAAGACCGTCCACGACGTTGGACATCACGAACGTGCCGTAACCGGGGCCGGTTTGATAATAGACACAGAAATATTCGTAGTTGTAGCCGCTGCGGAGTTTGTAGGTCAGACCCGCCCATTGCTTGTATGCCGTCAAGCCGAAGCTCATCAAGCGATCGCCGCTGTCGGTTTCGCTCCAGCCCGTGTCATTGCCCGGAACGCCGGGGCCACCCGTCATTTCCGGCCACGAGCAGACTTCGTCGGAGCGCGGCGACCAGTTGGTGGTGTAAGCGGGCATAAAACCGTAGTTCGGAGAACCGTTTTTGCCGTTCACCGCTTTTTTGACGATGCCCGCGTAGCTGGTGTCGGCGATGTTGCCTTCACAGCCCGCGCCGAAGGAGATCGAGTCGCCCAAAATCGCGACGGATCGCTCGCCCCAGCAGTCGAGGTTGTCGGTGGTGGTGTAATCGATTGCTTCGCTTACTGTCATAGTTTGTTTCAACACCCTTCTGGCATCGACGGTATCGATTCTGCCGTTTTGATCAAAGTCGCCCCACCACAGCTCGCGCATCGTCGGGGTGGATTCATTCAGCGCGACAACGATCATATCGCGCACATCGGAGGTATTGATCCTGCCGTCATTGTTGAAATCGCCTTTGCCCGATGCCGACACCGAAAGCGGCAGACAAGCCGCCAAAAGAGACGCCGTCATGCTCAGCGACAAAGCCGTAGCCAAAAACTTTTTCATCGTGTTTTCCGCCTTTCCGTTACGAAATCACCGAAGCCGTGGCAATGCGCGACCAGGTGTTGCAGAAGGTGTTGACATCCGCGTTTTCGTCCGCGCGCGCGTCGAAGAACAGACGATCCTCGTCGAATTCTTCGAGCTTGTCAACAGCACCCGCCAGATACGCCTTGATGCGTTTCTCGGCGGTGCGAATGCGGTTTTGCAAGCCGCCCAAGCGCAGGTCGATGGTGTCGAAGCCGAAGGCTTTGTTTTCGCGCATCCAGCCGTCATAGAACAGGTCGGTGAACGCGGTCAGTTTCGCCGCCACTTCGGGAAGTGCGGTGTCGACAAGTGCCGCGAGCTTGTCGCGGTCGCCCGCGAGATACGCCGCACGCAGGTCGATGCCGATGACCGACTTGACGGCGAGCAGTTCGCACAGCGACGCTTCGTATTCAAACAGATATTGATACTCCTTGTTGCGTTCGCCCGCCGCGCGAAGCTCCGCCGCCGTTTCGGTGAAGAAGGTCGGGAAAGTCGCGGGGTCGACGTGGCGATCGAACAAGCCTTGCATCACGTCTTGATACAGCAAATATTTCGAGGGGTTCAAACCGATCGCGGGTTGGTTTTCGGTGGTGCGGTTGGGTTTGTCGAGAAGGAGGAAATCCTCAAGCGTCGCGCCCATGCAATCGGCAAAACGGTCGGCAAGCAATTCGTCGGAGACGTCGCCGCCGTTGTAATCGATCTCGGCATACAGTTGCAGCACGGGGAGCACCACATTCAGCGGGCATTCCGCGCCGTCGTCACCCCAAGCGGTCGCGAACACGTCGGCGATCTCGTTGCCGATGCATTGCGTCAATGCCGCGCGCGAGGCTTTGAGCGAGAATTTGAGTTCGGGAAGCAGTCCGTTCCACTTCCACGCGCAACCCGCAAACACGATCGGATTGCGGAATTGTTTGTGTTGCTTCAAGACCGTGTCATAACGGTTCTTGTCGTCGCAATAATACTCCCAATAGACCAGCGACACGCCCTCGGGCACTTTGTCGATGATCGCTTTGTCGATGCCGTTTTCGGCGTCGTTGTAGGAGCCGCCCGCCAAATGGAAAAACATGTCGCTCCACATCATCGGGGTAAAATCGTGCTCTTGGCAGATGCCGAGCACGCGGGCAATATGCTCACACATGATATCCACGCGCGAACGCACGCCGTGTTTCTTCATGTAGTTGCCAAGACCGATCATGTGCGCTTCGTCCATGCCGATGTTGATGCGGCGGCTACGGAAGCATTTGCGCATTTTCTTGACCATTTCGGTGACAAATTCGTAGGTGGTGTCTTCGCCCGCCATCATGATGTCGTTGCAGTCGATCATGTGGGAGAACGCGCCCCAACGAAGCACGGTCGGCAAGTGCGCGAGCGTTTGGATGCAGGGCACGACTTCGATGCCGAGCGCCCATGCCGCGTCGTCGACAGCGATGAGTTCCTCGTCGGTGTAGCGACCGCGCATATAACCGAAGAACGGACGGTCTTCGAGGGTGTACATATCCTCGGTATAGAGTTGCATCGTGTTCAGACCCATGAGCGCCATGCGGGCGAGAGTCTCTTTGATGGTTTCGAGCGTCGGTGCCGCGTTGCGCGAGCAGTCGAGCATGAAACCGTTCGAAGCAAAGCAGGCTTTCTCGCTGACCTCTACGGCTTTGCCGCCGAGGAGATAGGACACGCCACGGAAGAATTCCACGCGACGGCTGTAAGAGATCGACGCGGTTTTCGCGCCGTCATAGGACACGGTAAGACCCGCCTCCTGCTCGCTGACCGTAACAACAATGTCCGCTTCGTCGGCGGATGCTGCGATTTCAATGCCGCGGAACGCCAGCAACGCCAATCCTTCGTCAAGCGTTGTCGTGATCGGGGTAATAAACAGTTTCATAAAACACGATCCCGTCCTTTTTCAAGTTTATTTGTCAAGATGCGGGCGCACCACACCGATTATGACAATTATTCAGTATCATGATAGCACATACTGTTCCGTTTTGCAACCTATTTATATAGGGAATGTATTGCAAATTTGCGGCGGGCATCTTGATCTCCTTGTTTAACGCATCGCGTTTGACAGGGGGATTCCGTCGCGCATAGCGCGACCGCGTCCAACGGCAACGCGGCGAAGCACCTCACTACGGAGTTGCGGCAACCCCACACCAAACAAAAAAGGGCTGTCGCGTTAAGGGCAGTTTGCACAAAGCGCAAGTATCTTGGCTCCCCTTGTCAGGGGAGCTGGCACGGCAAAGCCGTGACTGAGGGGTAGTTTTTCTCTCCCTCCGTCTTTCGGCTTC
>JAZTZV010000012.1:0-4170 GCA_045637645.1 Acutalibacteraceae bacterium
GTGAGGGCAGTAACGAACTGCTCAAAGACGGTGCCCGTCTGGTGACGAACACCGTGGATATTCTGTCGGAATATCTCGAACGTTATCCGTTCGCATTGGATATTGCCGCCGCGGCTGCGGCGGAACGGCGTGCGTCGGCAAAGCCTGCGCCCGCTCCCGCTCTCCGCACACAGCGCTTCGAAGAACCGCCTCGTCAGGCGGTCGCGCAACCGCCTGTGAAAGAGGAGGCGCCCCTGTGTTGTCCGACGGATGTCGGGCCTGTCGCCGAGCGCGTGTTTGCGTCGCTCGCCGAAACGCCGAAAACCGTGTCCGAACTCGCAAGAGAGTTGGAAACGAGTTCGTCCGATGTGCTTGCGGCGCTGACCGAATTGGAACTGTTCGGCGCAGTGTCGTGTCAAGCGGGCCAACGCTACGCAATTATGAAAAAGTGAGGAATGACCCTATGGCAACGTTGATCATCGTGGAGTCACCCAGTAAAATAAAGACCGTGCAAAAATATTCGGGCGAGAACTATCGCGTCATGGCGTCCGCGGGACACATCCGCGACCTGCCCAAAACACTTCTCGGCGTCGACATTCAAAACCGCTTCAAACCGCGTTATGTCGACATCCCCGGCAAATCCGCGCTCATCCGTCAATTGCGCGCCGCGGCGGAAGAATGCGATCATGTGCTTCTCGCGACCGACCCCGATCGCGAAGGCGAAGCGATCGCGTGGCACCTGTCGCAGATTTTGGGCATCGACCCGCAATCGCTGTGCCGCGTGGCGATCACCGAGATCACCAAAACGGGCGTCGAGCAAGGCCTCAAAAATGTGCATGCGCTGAACATGGATCTGGTCAACGCGCAACAAGCGCGTCGCGTGCTCGACCGCATCGTCGGTTATAAAATCAGCCCGTTCCTGTGGAAAAAGATCCGCAAGGGTCTGTCCGCGGGGCGTGTGCAATCGGCGGCGGTGCGCATTGTTGTGGATCGTGAAGAAGAGATCCGCTCGTTTGTCGCGGAAGAATATTGGACGATCGACGCGCAACTGTCCGTCACCCCCAAGGGCAAGCTGTTCCCCGCCAAGTTTTACGGCGACAAAAACGGCAAAATCGCCGTGACATCGGGTGAACAAGCGGACGCGATTTTGGCGGCGATCCAAAACGCGAACTACACGGTGGATGCCGTCAAACGCGGTACCCGTCGTTTGCAACCTGCGCCTCCGTTCATCACCTCGACGCTCCAACAGGAAGCGAACCGCCGTCTCGGCTTCGCGGCGCGACGCACCATGCAAGCGGCGCAAGAACTGTACGAGGGCGTGGAAGTGGAAGGCATCGGCGCGACCGGCTTGATCACCTATATGCGTACCGATAGCTTGCGCATCTCCGAAGAGGCGCGCGCCGCGGGCAATGCCTACATCAAAGAGACTTACGGCGACAGCTATTTGCCCGAAAAACCGCGCTATTTCAAGGTCAAAGCGAACGCGCAGGATGCGCACGAAGCGATCCGTCCGTCGACGCCGTCGCTGACCCCCGATCGCGTGAAGAGCTCGCTGACTCCCGACCAATTCAAGCTGTACAAGCTGATTTGGGAACGCTTCATCGCCAGCTTGATGGCGAACTGTGTGCAAGACACCTGCCAAGCGGACATCGGTGCCGGCGATTACGTGTTCAAGGCATCGGGCTACACCGTGCGCTTTGACGGTTACACGGTGCTGTACACCGAAGCGAAAGACGAAAAAGACGAAGCAAGCGTCGCGCTTCCGCCGCTGGAGGAAGGACAAGTGCTGGTGTTGCGCGACTTGAGCGGCAACCAGCATTTCACGCAACCGCCCGCTCGCTACACGGAAGCGACTCTTGTCAAAGCGTTTGAAGAAAAAGGCATCGGTCGCCCCTCGACCTATGCTTCGACGATCTCCACCATCCTGTCGCATGAATACATCGAGCGCGAAGGCAAATCGCTCAAACCCACGCCGCTGGGCGAAATCACCACGAATCTTATGAAGGAGCAATTCCCCAAGATCGTCGACGTGAAATTCACCGCGCAAATGGAAGAAAGCCTCGACGATGTGGAAAGCGGCAACACCGATTGGGTGGACACACTCGACGCGTTCTACGGCGACTTCTCGCAAACGCTCGCCAAAGCCGAGCAAACGCTCGACGGCGAACGCATCAAAGTTCCCGAAGTGGAAAGCGATGTCGTGTGCGAGCAATGCGGTCGCAACATGGTCATCAAGTCGGGTCGCTTCGGCAAATTCCTTGCCTGCCCCGGCTATCCCGAGTGCAAAACCACCAAACCCATCATCGAGACGACCAAAGGTCTGTGCCCGAAATGCGGTGGCGCGATCGTAGCGAAAAAGAGCAAGGCGGGCCGCAAATTCTTCGGTTGCGCCAACTACCCGAAATGCGATTTCGTGACATGGAACGAGCCTGTGGCGGATGTGTGTCCGTCCTGCGGCAAGACCATGTTCCGCAAAAAAGGCAAAAACGGCGGCGTGTTCTGCGCCACCGAAGGTTGTAAAGGCAGGGAGGAGCAAGCATGACCGCGACCGTGATCGGCGGCGGGCTTGCGGGCTGTGAAGCGGCGTGGACACTGGCAAACCACGGTGTACACGTCACGCTTTACGAAATGAAACCCGTCAAATTCTCTCCCGCACACAAATCCCCCGACCTCGGCGAGCTTGTCTGCTCCAATTCTCTCAAAGCACAGCGCGTCGCCAGCGCGGCGGGACTTCTCAAAGAGGAAATGCGTCGCCTCGGTTCGCTTTGCATGAAACTCGCCGACACCTGCGCGGTGCCGGCGGGCGGTGCGCTTGCCGTTGACCGCGACGCGTTCGCAAGCGGTATTACGCAAGCGATCGAATCCCATCCGCTCATCACGCTCGTGCGCGAGGAAGTCACGAGCATCCCCGATGAGGGCGTGGTCGTGGTCGCGTCCGGCCCGTTGACGAGTGATGCGTTAAGCGAGAAGCTCACCGCCCTTTGCGGCGAGGGATTGCATTTTTATGATGCCGCCGCACCGATCGTCACCGCGGAAAGTGTGGATATGACATCGGCGTTTTATCAGTCGCGCTACGACCGTGAAGAGGGCGAGCGCGAGGCGGACAGTCAGGGTGATTACATCAACTGCCCGATGAACAAAGAGGAATACGAAGCATTCCACGCCGCGCTTGTCAGTGCCGAGCGTGCGCCGCTTCATGAATTTGATGCTCAGCATCAACCGACCGTGTACGAGGGATGTATGCCCATCGAGGTGCTCGCATCCCGCGGCAAAGACGCGATTCGCTTTGGTCCGATGAAACCCGTCGGACTGCGCGACCCGCGCACGGGTCACCGCCCGTGGGCGGTGTTGCAGCTTCGCGCGGAAAACCGCGAAGGCACCCTGCGCAATTTGGTCGGTTTCCAAACCAACTTGAAATTCGGCGAGCAAAAGCGCGTGTTCGGCATGATCCCCGCGCTTCGCAACGCGGAATTTGTGCGTTACGGTGTAATGCACCGCAACACCTTCCTGCAATCGCCGCAACTGCTCACGGCGGGCTTCGCGTTTCGCGCCGATGACCGCTTGTTTTTTGCAGGTCAAATGACGGGCGTGGAAGGCTACATGGAATCCGCCGCATCGGGTATCTTGGCGGGACTCAACGCGGTTTGCAAGCTCAACGGTTTTGCACCGTTTGTGTTGCCTGTCGACACGATGATGGGCGCGCTGTCGCAGTACATCAGCGGCTATGAAGGCAAAGATTTCCAACCGATGGGCGCCAATTTCGGCGTGTTGCCGCCGCTTGCGGAACACATTCGCGACAAAAAGGCGCGCTACGAGGCCATCAGTCAGCGCGCGCTCGCTTCGTTCGAGGCGACCGCGTCCGCGCACACACTGTTCGGAAAGTGAGGACTACATCATGCGTATTATTTTGGATGCCTTCGGCGGTGACAATGCACCGCTCGAGATGATCAAGGGTGCCGCGTTGGCGGTCGCCGAATATCATCACACCGTTATTTTGACGGGCAAAGAAGAGACGATCCGTCAGGTTGCCTCCGAGAACAACATTTCGCTCGAAGGCATCGAAATTTTGGATTGCGACGATGTGATCTCGATGCACGATGCTCCGCGCAGCTTGATGCGCGAGCATAAAAACAGTTCGATGGCGGTCGGCATGCGCGCGCTCGCCGAGGAAGTCGGAGGCCAAGCGGTCTT
>JAZTZV010000013.1:0-11625 GCA_045637645.1 Acutalibacteraceae bacterium
TCGTGCGGGATTTTCACCCGCTTCCCCATCGTGACACAGACAGTATACACCATCGCACCACCCAACGCAAGCGTTTTTTTGCGGTTGGGCGGAACGCAAAACGCGCAGTGGGTTCGTAGAGTGGGCAGACCCGAGGACGGAAGGGATTTGTCGCGCAAAGCTCGACCGTTGCCGCATGCCTCCCCCCGCTCCACAACCCCAAAAAGGCACCTTCCGTTTGACGGAAGGTGCCTTTTTTCATGTTTGCAACTTAATCCTTGCGCTCGAGCAACGCTTTGAACGCTTTGTGCGCGGTGTAGACGTCGAGCTTCGACACGATTTCGAGCGGCGCGTGCATCGACAGCACGGGCACGCCGAGGTCGACCGTATCGACATTGAGGTTGGCGATATATTTCGCGACCGTTCCGCCGCCGCCGACA
This sequence comes from Acutalibacteraceae bacterium, assembly GCA_045637645.1. GTDB lineage: Bacteria > Bacillota > Clostridia > Oscillospirales > Acutalibacteraceae > RGIG1959. Next base: position 420 of record JAZTZV010000013.1, read on the forward strand.
TCGACCTTGCCGAGTTCGCCGATTTGCCAAATCACGCCCGCGTCATCCATGATGCGGCGGAATTTGCCCATCGTTTCGGCGGACGCATCGGAGGTGCCGCCTTTGCCGCCCGCACCCGTATACTTCGTCAACACAACGCCGTTGTTCAAACGCGCGGCGTTGCGCGGCTCGGTCACTTCGGGATAGAGCGGATCGATGGCGCAGTTGACGTCTGCCGAGAGGCACATCGACTTCGACAGCACGCGATGACCCTTCTCGCCGAAGGTGTTCGCGAGTTCCTCGATGAAATAGGGCAGGAACGCGGATTGCATACCCGTGTTGCCGTCCGAGCCCGTTTCTTCCTTGTCGGCAAGAACGGTCACGGCGGTAAAGGTCGGAACATCAAGCTCAAAGAGCGCCGTCAGCGCGGGGTACGAGCAGACGCGGTCGTCATGGCCGTAGGCACCGATCATGCTGCGATCAAAACCGATGTCGCGCGCGCCGAACGCGGGCACGATCTCGATTTCCGCCGAGAGGAAGTCCGCCTCGACGATGCCGTATTTTTCGTTGAGCAGTTTGAGGATGTTGAGCTTGACAAGATCCGCGCCGTCTTCGTCGCACACGGGGCGCGAGCCGACCAGCACGTCGAGTTGCTCGCCTTCGACAACTTTACGCGCGGGTTTTTGCATTTGATCGCCTGCGAGGTGCGGCAGCAAATCGGTCACGCAGAACACGGGATCGGCAGGATCTTCGCCGATCGTGATGTTGACGACTTCGCCGTTCTTCTTGACAAGCACACCGTGGATGGCAAGCGGGATCGCCGTCCATTGATACTTTTTGATGCCGCCGTAGTAATGCGTATCAAAATAGCACAGGTGTTGGTTTTCGTAGAGGGGGTTGGGTTTAAGATCGAGGCGCGGAGAATCGATGTGCGCCGCGGCGATGGACACGCCCTCGGAAATGGGAACCGAGCCGATGACGGCAAGCATCACCGCTTTGTCGCGGTTGTTCGTGTACACACGGTCGCCCGCTTTGAGGGGCATGCCCGCTTTGTACTCGACGAAGCCGTTCTTCTTCGCCTCGGCGATCGCGAAGCTCACCGCTTCACGCTCGGTCTTTGCCGCGTCCAAAAAGGCTTTGTACGCCTCGCAATAGTTGTCCGCCGTCGCGATTTCCTCCGCGCTCATCACGCGCGTCGCGTCCGCAGGTTTGTAGCACAAGTCCTCGCGCAGTTGTTCCGCCACGCTCTTTTCTTTCTCTTCCATGTTTAAAAATCTCCTTTCGTATTGTCGATTTGAAAATAGTCTTGATAAATTCCTTTCGAGAATTGCACGCGCTTAATATAATGGCGCGTTTCTCCGAAAGGAACGGTGTGCAAGGTTTTGCCGTCAAAGGAATAATCCGTATCGGTCAGCCATTCCTCGACGTTGCCGATGCCGGCATTGTAAGCGGCGAGAACCGCTTGTTCACTTTCAAATTCTTCAAACAACAGCGACAAAATATACACGCCGCATCGAATATTCACATGCGGGTCGTACAAATCCTCGACGGTGACATCGTCAAACTCGTCCGAGCGAATTTGCGCCCAATCCAGTCCCGTTTGCGTCACCTGCATCAAACCGCGCGCGTCGGCGATCGAATGGGCGTCTTCATCGAAGCCGCTTTCGGCGCGCATGATGCCGTAAACCAGCGAGGGTTGCATATCGAAATCGTCGCATGCCTGCATCACGGTGTCGTAATGCTCCAGTTTAAAAACGGAGCGCACATACAGATCGTAGCCGTCGCGAAGCGCGAAACACAGCACCGCGATCGCCACCGTCAAGAACAGCACCGCCGCGAGCGTTTTGTACCGCATACGCTTTTTGCGACGTCGTTTGGGACGCGACCGTTCATTCACGTCAACGACACCCCCTCTTCCCGCAATGCGGCTTCCGTCTGCGCTTGAAGCGCATCAAGATCGCCGTCATTCACAAGCGTATGTCGGGCGCGAGAGCGATAGAACTGTTCGTCGGGTTGCGCATCCATGCGCAAGCGCGCTTGCGCTTCGTCGATGCCGTCGCGCGCCAAAATCCGCGCCAAGCGAAGTTCCGAAGGAGCAACCACCGCCAACGTCACGTCGCACAGCGCATCCATGCCGCTTTCGAACAGCAACGGCGCATCGATCACCGCGACAGCGGCATCGCTTTGCGCCATGATCTCGCGACTGCGCGCGATGATGGCGGGGTGGGTAATGGCTTCCAGCGCCGCTTTTTGCGCGGATGAGGAAAACGCTTTTTGCGCGAGTCGCGCGCGGTCAAGCGTGCCGTCAGCACGCAGAATATCGTCGCCGAAATGTGCGGCGAGCGCTTGCAAACACGGACTGCCCGCTTGCACGACCTCCCGCGCGAGTCCGTCGGTGTCGACGATCAACGCGCCGCGCCGCGCGAGTATCGCGGCAACCTCGCCTTTGCCCGCACCCGTCGGGCCTGTCAATCCGATCACGATCATACCGTCACCACCCGAAACGCCGCCGCGCGAAGCAAGCGGTTATACACCGCGAGTGCCACGCCGTTATCGCGCGGGCAGGCAGCGTACAGCACCTTGGCGCCACGGTCATCCGCCGTGCGGAGCGCTTCGAACAAGTGCCGCGCTTGCGCGTCGTCGTCGTCGCGCGCACCGTAAGTGACAAACGGCACGTTGAGCATTTGCGTTTCGTCGTCAAACGCGAGTGCCATCACGCCGTCGGCGGCACGAGCGTTGACATACGCGGCGAATGCCGCCGCGTCACCTTTGACGATCGTGACCTGCGCGTGGGGCGAATAATGTTTATATTTCATGCCGGGAGATGCCACCGTCTCGCCTTCTTCGAGAGGGCGGACGATCGATTCGGCGATGTCGATGTTGCCGAGGATTTGCTCAAGTTGCGCGGGCGTGATGCCACCGGGACGCAACAGCTTCGGGGTCTCGCCGCAAAGCGAGATCACCGTCGACTCCACGCCCACGTCACATTCGCCGCCGTCCACGATCGCGGCGATGCGACCGTCCATATCGGCGGCGACGCGCGCCGCCGTTGTGGGAGACGGACTGCCCGACAGGTTCGCCGACGGTGCGGCAAGCGGCACACCCGCCGCGCGAATGATCGCGCGCGCCGTTTCATCGGACGGCATACGCACCGCGACGGTGCCAAGTCCCGCCGACACCGCGTCGGGCACGATCGCCGCACGCGGCAAAATGATCGTCAAGGGGCCGGGCCAAAACGCCTCGACCAAACACTTCGCCGTTTCGGGCACGTCGGCGCACAATTCATGCAACATGGCAGGATCGTCGATATGCACGATCAGCGGATTATCCGCAGGGCGTTCTTTGGCGCGAAATATCGCCAGCACCGCCTCGGCATCCAGCGCATTTGCCGCCAAACCATAGACCGTTTCGGTCGGGATGGCAACAAGCGCACCTGCTTTGAGAAGTTGCCCCGCTTTGGCGATATCTTCGGTTGTGTTGCGTAAATGTAAGGTGTTCATAATAACCTCGTAAAGGTGTAGTGAAATAGAGATATGTGGTACCACAAGAATGATGGCAACCACTTGCCTCCCTTGTCAAAGGGAGGTGAATAGCGTCCAGCGAGTGACGGAGGGATTCCGTCGCGTGACCAGCGACCATTGCCTTGCGGCAATACACCTCATCCGTCACGCTACGCGTGCCACCTTCCCCTCAAGGGGAAGGCTCGCGGTGTGCAGAATCCGCGATGTTGGATTTGCGCACGCATCATTCGCCCGCCAATTTGGCGGCTTGATCGGCGGTGATGAGCGCGTCGATCACCTCGTCGAGCGCGCCGTTCATCACGGCATCGAGCTTGTAAAGCGTCAACCCGATGCGATGATCGGTGACGCGGCTTTGCGGGAAATTGTAGGTGCGGATGCGTTCGCTGCGGTCGCCGCTTCCGACTTGGCGGCGGCGATCCTCGGCGGTCGCTTCAGCGGCGGCGGCTTGCTCGCGTTCGAGCAGGCGCGCGCACAGCACGCGCATCGCTTTTTCACGGTTTTTATGTTGACTGCGTTCGTCTTGGCACTCGACGACAAGACCCGTCGGCAAATGCGTGATGCGAATCGCGGACTCGGTTTTGTTGATGTGCTGACCGCCTGCGCCCGAGCTGCGGAACGTGTCGATTTGCAAATCGGCGCGGTCGATGTTGACTTCGACTTCTTCCGCTTCGGGAAGCACCGCCACCGTCACCGCCGACGTGTGAATTCGTCCGCCGCTTTCGGTTTCGGGCACGCGTTGCACGCGGTGGGTACCGCTTTCGAATTTCAGACGGCTGTACGCGCCGTCGCCGTTGACCAGAAACACGACTTCTTTGAAGCCGCCGAGTTCCGTTTCATTCGACGACAGCATCTCGCACGAAAAGCCGCGCGATTGAGCATACATCGTGTACATACGATAGAGCGACGCGGCAAACAGCGCCGCTTCTTCACCGCCCGTTCCGCCGCGGATCTCCACGATCACGTTGCGGTCGTCGTTCGGGTCACGCGGGAGAAGCAACACTTTCAACTCTTGCTCTGCGCGATCAAGCGCCGAGCAAGCCTCTTTGAGCTCCTGCGCGGCAAGAGCGCGCAGATCTTCGTCTTGTTCGGTGTCAAGCAAGAACAGCGCATCCTCTTTGGCGGTTTTGGCGGCGGTGTAGCGGCGGTAGCCATTGACGATCGGTTCGAGTCGCCGTCCCTCGCGCATCAATTCACGGTAGGCGACGGTGTCGGCAATCACGGCGGGGTCGCACGAGCGTACTTCGATTTCCTGCAAGCGTTTGACCGCTTGTTCCAACTCGGCAAACATCTTCCCGCCTCCTTTTTTGAAATATCGTCTTTTACTCTTCGTCGCGCTCCAGCTTGCGGATGAAGCGTTCGATCTTGGCGCGCGGCACGAGCATTTCATGCGAGCAGGTCAGGCATTTCAAACGAAAATCCATGCCCGAGCGCAACACTTCAAAGCGATGTCCGCCGCACGGATGCGGTTTTTTGAGTTCCAAACGATCCCCGACGCGCACGTCCATGTTCCCGCTCCTTTACATGTATAATTATATTTAGTATAGCATAATCCCTGCCGTTTGGCAATGGGTTTTCGCGCACAAAAAGCGCCCCGCTCACGGATGTGAACGAGGCGCTTGATTCCACTAGGGTTGCACGTCGATGATGCCGTTTTGGACGGTCGTGACAACGAGTTCGCTGTTGAGCGAGATCTCCTCATCGGTCAGCGTCAGCTCGGAATCCTGCGTGACATCGGCGATTGCCTCAAGCGTCACGGTGAAAAAGGCATCGCCTTGCTTCAAGTCCACACCCGTCATGTGGATCGCGTCGCATTTGACATAGCCGTCGCGATCGTTGACGAGCGCCATGTCAAAATCTTCGCTCTTTTTGTCGGTGATGCTTGCCACTTTCCATACAGCGGTATCGTAATGCATCGCGATCGCGATCGACGTAAGCTTCGCCATATCCTTGCCCGCCGCTACATCGACATCAACCGTAGTGCCGACCGTGATCGGCTCGGTCACCGTCACCGACGTCACAACAACGCACGCATCACCGCTTTGCGCGGGATCGTTCACGATCGCGTCGGTCGGGTCGGTCGTTTCCTGCGAGGAGGTCGGGTCGGTCGTCACCTCGTCGTGAAACGGTTGCACACTTTTGCAACCGCCCATCAGCATCGTCATCGTCAACAGCATGGCTGCTGTCAGTCCCATCCATCGTTTCATAGCCATTTCCTCTTTCCTGTCAATCCGTCATTGTCGGCGGAGTCGTTGTTGTTGTCCACACCGTCGTCGGGGCGGTGCCGTCGGGGCCCGTCAACACCCACGTGGTCGTGGTGGTCGGCGGGTAGGTCGTGTCGGTCGTGCCGACGGTGGTGGTTTTCGGACGCGTCGAGCGCGACGCCACCTTCACGACGCCGTCGGTGATCGTGCCTTCCCTCGCGTGATACGCAAAACCGTTCACCGCGCTCAAGCTCGCCGTCGGCGAGATGTAAATTCGTGTGTCGTCCGCGTCGGTGTCGTGACGGAGCAGGAATTTGAACGACAGCAGTTCGCCGCCGATCGCATCTCCCGTGGACGCACCCGAAACATACCGCAACGTGATGACGCCGTCGGCAATGTGGGAGATGCGCCACTGCGCCTTGTCGTCAAAGATCGCGCCGTTGAGTGCGGTGCCTTCGGGAATCCATGTCAACACGTCGGGATCGTAATACACATCCATTTCAAGACCCACCAGACTGTGCCGCGCGGAAAGGTCGATCGACCAATCAAACGTCTCTCCGACACGCACCATCACCGTTTCGCCCGTGTAGCAAAGCGGATCGCCGTAAGGCAGGGTGGTCGGGTAAGGCGCCGGTGTCGACACACAATCGGGAACCGTCGTGCCGCTTGTCGTGGTTTGCCAATAAATCAACTCGGTGGTAGTCGTCGTCGGCGGATAGGTCGTGTCCGTCGTTGTCGGATCGGTCGTGTCGGTCGTACCGCTTGTCGTGGTGCGCGTCGTGCGAGACGCCACCTTCACAGCGCCGCTCACGGTGTTTACATACGGAATGTATTCGGTGCCGTTGGCACAGCACAGATAGGACGTCACCCAACATTCGACGGCGGTAGCATGGACATAGGTATCGTCGTTGACCGCAAATGTGAGCGCGAACAACGTGCCGCTGTCGCGCGCGCCGTCGTCGGCCGACGACACATACCGCACGTTGACCTCGCCGTCATACAATTGCGTGAAGCGCCACTGCGCTTCGTCATCAAATACGGCGGCATGGAGTGCGGTGGCATACGGATTGCGATGCTCGTCGTTGACCTCCAAAAGCGTCAACACCGACGGGTCATACACAATGTCCATTTCAAAACCGACAAGCGCATGATCGCGCGATACCTTGACAGGGATCGTGACCGTATCGCCCGCACGCGCCGACACCGTGTCCACCGTGACGGTGAACGAGCCGTACGGCATGGTCGTCGGGTAGGTGGTAGTCGTATAGGTCGTGTCACAGTCGGGCATCGTCGTATCGGTCGTTGTCGGGAAGGTCGTCGGCGCGGTGCCGTCAGGCCCCGTCAGCACCCACGTGGTCGTCGTGGTAAGCGGCATCGTCGTCGTGGGATAGGTGGTCGTGGTTTGCGTCGGACGCGTCGACGCGAATGTCGTCGAGGTCATCGGTCCTGTCGACGTCGGGTCGGTCGGAACAAGCGATTGCATCAGCAACAAGCGCGCGTCCACCGTGTTCACGACACCGTCGCCGTCGACATCGGCGGCAACGCGCTCGTCTTCGGTCAGCTCCCGCTCCGTCGCCAATGCCAGGAGCAGGGCGCGCACATCGGCGGTGTTCACCGCGCCGTCGCCGTTGACATCGCTCGGCATCGCCACCGCCATCACGGACAGACTGCCGATCCACAGCGCCGCGACCAGCACAAACGCCGTCAGTTTGCGAATTCGAAACATGGTCGTCATGATTACCCTCTCCTTTCTGTTGTCAATTTTATTGTAGCATATAATAAAACGAATTGCAATTCCGAGGAGAATTTTTCGGTTTTCTCTTTACGAAACGCGTTTTGTGGGATATAATAACGATGTATGAATTTTAATACTGTATCCGAAAGGAGTTTTTCAGTTATGGTACGTATCGGTATTGATCTCGGCGGCACCAACATTGTGGCGGGTGTTGTCAACGACGACAACGTCATCATCGCGAAAGCGGAATGCAAAACCAATCTCCCCCGCCCCTACAAAGCGATTTTCGAAGACATGGCGATGTTGTCGAAAAAAGCGGTGGAAAACGCAGGACTCACGATGGACGACGTGAAATATGTCGGTGTGGGTTGCCCCGGCACCTGCAACGTGCAAACGGGTCTTGTGGAATATTCCTGCAACCTTGACTTCAAAGAAGTGCCGTTGCAACAAGAGTTGTCCGATATGATCGGCAAACCCGTTTATATTGAAAACGACGCGAACGCCGCGGCGCTCGGCGAAGCGGTCGCAGGCGCGGCAAAAGGCGCACAAAGCGCACTTTGCATCACGCTGGGCACGGGCGTCGGCGGCGGCATCATCATCGACGGCAAAATTTACGACGGCTTCAACTACGCCGGCGCGGAGCTCGGTCACATCGTGATCGTGGTCGACGGCGAGCAATGCGGTTGCGGTCGTCAAGGTTGCTGGGAAGCCTATGCCTCGGCAACGGCGCTCATCCGCCAAACCAAAGCGGCGATCGAGAAGAATCCCGATTCGCTTCTTGCGAAAATGGCGGCGGAAAAAGGCAAGGTCAGCGGTCGCACCGCGTTTGACGCGATGCGCGCGGGTGATCCCGTCGGTCAAGCGGTCGTGGATCAATATGTCAAATACCTCGCCAGCGGTTTGACCAACATGGTCAACATCTTCCAACCCGAGGTGCTGTGCATCGGCGGCGGCATCAGCCACGAAGGCGATACCCTGCTCAAACCCGTGATGGCGCACATCGAGCGCGACCGTTACAGCAAGTACAGCAAACATCAAACCCGTCTTTGCGCCGCCGCTCTGGGCAACGACGCAGGCATCATCGGTGCCGCTTGCCTCGGCGAACAATAAGAGTTGTGTGAACCCCGTCCTGTCGATCGGCAGGACGGGGTTTTATTTTGCGGTATGCGTTGCCTCCCTTGCCTAAAGGGAGGTGGCACGAGCGTTAGCGAGTGACGGAGGGATTTGTCGCGCCATGCGCGACACCTTTTCACTTTTCACTTTTCACTGCCCTTAAAACGCCCTCTCCGTCAAAACCTGCGGTTTTGCCACCTCTCCCAAAGGGAGAGGCAAGAGGAGTGTGCGTCGCCGCAAGAGCGTTGTGAAAATTCGCCAAATCTGCCGTTTGCTTTTCGTGGCTTGTTGTTTTGTTTGATGAATTTATTGTTTTTCGATATGTTTGTATTGACTTTCAAGCTGTTCGGGTGTATGCTGTATCCACAACGTTGCCCCTAGGCAATGAAAAGGAGCGTTTTTTATGATCGATATCGCCTATCACATGCCGACGCTGACAAAGCCGACGCGCACCTATACCCCGCTTGATTCCGTGTTTGCGTGGCTGTGCCTGCTTCTCGGATACCTTTTTTGCCGCGTATTTCCGATCCATCTCTCGCCGCTGGGCGGTTGGCTCTTGACGGTGGGTGCCTTCGCGGCGACCGTCACATTCTTGCTGATCAAATTGCGCACACTCCCCGCCCTTGCGTGGGTCGCGGCGAGTTCGGCACTCGTCGCGAGCGGCGCGTTCTTGCTATGTGACGACGCATTTTTGCACCACATCACCTACTTGTACATCCTCGCGGCGTATGTCTATTTCATCTACGTTGCGTCGGGCAACACCCTGCAACGCGGCATTTCCAATCTGTTGCCGATCGATGTGTTCCGCGCGGCATTCATCGTGCCGTTTTGCTCCTCCGCTTTTCTGTTTTTTGCCATCTTTTCGGGCAAAGCCAAAAAAAGCGGCGTGCTGATCGCGAAGATCCTCATCGGCATCTTGATCGCCGTTGTGCCGACGGCGATCGTGCTCGGACTGCTGTCGTATGACGACGGGTTCATGTCGCTTCTTCGTTCGATTTTCGATTTTAACGTGTGGGATGTGTTTTCGCACACGGTGAGCGTGATGTTCGGCGTGCCGATCGGTATGTATGTGTTTGCGATGCTGACGGCGAACACGGAACACAAAGGCGGTCGCATCCTCACGCAGGAGCATTGTTGCATCGCGCGCAACGCGGTACGCTTTGCGCCGCCGCTGACGATTGCCGCGGCGACCCTTCCCCTGCTTGCCGTGTATGTCATCTTCTTTATATCGCAATGGCAATATTATATGTCGGGATTCACGGGTGTATTGCCCGAGGGCTTCAGCTACGCCGCGTATGCCCGCGAAGGCTTCTTCCAGTTGTGCGCGGTGTCGATCATCAATCTGGTCATGATCCTTGTGGCGCTCTTGTTCACGCGCCGCCGTGACAACCGCCCGTCATGGGTGTTGCGCGTGCTGACGACGCTGTATTCGCTGTCGACGCTGATCCTCATCGCGACGGCAATCGCGAAAATGGTGATGTATATCGACACCTACGGCTTGACACAAAAGCGCGTGTATGCCACGTGGTTTATGCTCGTGATCGCAGTCGTATTTTTGATCATCACGATCGGACAATTTGTCAAGCGTTTGAAGACTGTCTTTGTGTGCGCGGCGGTATGTGTTGTGATGTTTGCGGCGTTGGCACTCAGCAACGTTAACGGCATCATCGCCGACCACAACGTCGATCGCTATTTGAGCGGCGATTTGCAATCCGTCGACGTGGAGGCACTCGAACATCTCGACGAATCGGCGGTGCCCGCGCTGTGCCGTTTGTATGAATCGTATGTCGAGGACAGCGACAACGGAACCGCGTATTTCCGCACGTTGCGTGTTTTGAAATCGCAAGCGGAGCACTTGGAAAAACGCTCGGTTTGGAGCTTCACCATCCCGCGGCTTCGCGCGGAACATGCCCTTCGCGACGTCGGTTTGATGTGAGTCACATCGCAAAATTGCGGCGTGCATTGCCTCCCCTTGAAGCAAGGGGAGGTGCCGAGCGAATGCGAGGCGGAAGGGATTTGCCGCCCTCGACAACCCCTACGATGTTGCCGAAAGATTGTACGGAACTACCGTTCAAACGGAGAGATTGCTATGAAAAAAGTTGCATCAAGCATCCTGCGGTGGATGCCGTTGTTGTGCGGAATACTTCTGTTGTTGTCGGGATGTGCCGACAAGCAGCACATCGCCTCGTTTGACAACGACCTTACCGCGATGTTGCACGATCAATACGAATTGACCATCCCCGAAAACGCGGTGTTCCACAGCGGCTATTACGACAATGCTTTTCAAGACAACGGCATCTATTTGTCATTCTCCGTACCTGCTGCGCAATTTGACGCACTTTTTTCGGATCGTTGGGATATAACCGATGCGCCGTGCGGCGATCAAGTCTTGGAAGACTTGCTGGATAAACCCGTCGATCGTATGTATGTGTATTCGCAAGAGATGTATACCTATTTGATTGGCTCGTCGTCGGAAAACGGCATGATCACCTGCGCGTTTCACGGACGCCATCCGCAACGCAACAGATAAATCTATCGCGGAAAATTGCGGCGTGCGTTGCCTCCCCTTGAAGCAAGGGGAGGTGCCGAGCGAATGCGAGGCGGAAGGGATTTGCCGCCCGCACGGGCGACCGCGTCCAACGGACGCGCGGTAGATT
>JAZTZV010000014.1:0-60792 GCA_045637645.1 Acutalibacteraceae bacterium
ATAGCTCAGTAGGTAGAGCGCATCCTTGGTAAGGATGAGGACACCAGTTCGACTCTGGTTATCAGCTCCAAAAAAAGAAGCAAGTCAATCGACTTGCTTCTTTTTCTTTTTCATAAAATCAACATAAAAAGGGCAGTCGAAACGACTGCCCTTTCCCTTTATTCATCGCATTTGCGTCCGCATACCACACGGTCAACACCGCCGAGATCGCGATGGATCTCGGTGTCGCAAAGCCCCGCGGCTTCGAACATGGCTTTGACATCTTGTGCTTGACCGATGCCGAGTTCGACAAGCAACCAACCGCCGTTTTTCAAAAGCGGCAACCAATGCTCCAGAATCGCACGATAAAACACCAATCCATCCTCGTCACCGTCCAGCGCCATTTTCGGCTCGTGCTGCACCTCTCGCATCAAACCGGGAATATCCTTTGTCGGGATATACGGCGGATTGGACAAAATCGCATCCACCGAAGCATACTCCTGTTGCGGAGCAAGCACGTTGTCTTTCACGATTACCGCGCGGATGGACGGATAACGCGCCGCGTTACGCCTAAGATACGGCAGTGCCTCATCGGACAATTCCACTTCCGTGACCGACACCGACGGCAATAGCGAACAAAGTCCCAAACCGACACAACCGCTTCCCGCACACAAATCCAACGCCATCGGTCGATCGATATTTTTCAACTTTTCGGCGGCAACCTCACACAAAAGCTCGGTATCGGGGCGCGGAATCAACACACCCTCGCCCACTTCCAATGTGAGCGACAAAAAATCCCATTGCCCGAGAATATATTGGAGCGGTTCGCCGTTTGCGCGGCGTGTTGCCGAGGCGATCACATCCTCACACACCGTTTCCGCAAGCGGCATATCGTCGGTTTCAAATCGACGACCGTGCGGCAAATGCGCCACATCTTCCAAAAGACAGCATGCATCAAAGGCGGGGCTATCGCACCCCGCCTTTTCAAGCATGCTTTTCACTTGTATATACAGTTCACAAACCGTCATATACGATCACCAATTATCACTGTTTTCATCTTCGGGAATGACCGCAACGAACGCTGTAATCGCACATTCGATCATGTCGTCGGTCGGTTCTTTCGTTGTGATGCGTTGCATCCATTTGCCGGGCGCGGAGATCAAACGCGTCAACCAGTTGTCGTGGCGACCCGCCATTTTCAGCAATTCGTAGCCGACACCCATCACGATCGGCAACGTGAGCACTTTAATAGACGCATACATCCACGTAGCCATATTCGCCGCATTGGGGATCATCATAGACACCGCAATGCCGACAAACATCATCAAAATCATAAACGACGTACCGCAACGCGGATGAAAACGGCTTTCTTTTCGCACATTTTCAACCGTCAACTCTTTGCCGTGTTCGTAGCAGAAGATGGTTTTATGCTCGGCACCGTGATAGCTGAATACGCGCTTGATGTCCTTCATTTGTGAAATCACAATCATGTAGATCAAGAAAATAATAATTTTGAGCACGCCCGTAAAGAACGAACGACTGAAAGATAAGCCGAAATTCAGCCAGAAGTCCTCCCCGATTTCAGCGGGGATTCCCAAATGCGGTGACACAAGACCAAAGACCCAATCATAAACGGTTGTGGGCAAATACATAAACAAAAACAGCGACAACACTACGCCCAGCACGGCGCTGACGACCATGACAACGGGCATGATGGTTTTAATGAATTTGTTGTCCTTTTTCATTTGCTCTTCGGTGCGAGTGCCGTCGTTTTCCAGCTCTTCCAAGCCACTCATTTCCGCCGATTTCATCAGCGATTTATAACCGACGATCATGGAATCCGCAAAATTGTACACACCGCGAACAAGCGGAATGCGGGCGAAAATCGACTTTTTGGTTTCGTTATTCCATTCATCGGTGCGGATCTCGCCGCTGGTATGACGCACCGCCATCGCCGTTTTTTTCGGGCCGCGCATCATCACGCCTTCAATCAACGCTTGACCGCCGATTGAAGTCTTCTTTTGTTGTTTTGACATAAAACTATTCCCTATCCTTTATTCAGAGTGCAGAGGTGACATCGGAAGCGGGGGTTTTCGGAACGGGCAAACGAATCGTGACAGTTGTGCCGATTCCTTCTTCACTTCGAATGTCAAGTGTGCCGCCGTGGCGGCGCACAATTTCATCGGCAAGTGCCAAACCGATTCCCGAACCGGGACGAGTGGCATTTGCACGGAAAAATCGTTCTTTTACATGAGGCAACGCTTCAGGTGAAATGCCGATGCCGTTGTCACTGATGATGATTTTGATGATCGAACCGATCAAACGCGCCTCGACGTGAATGGCCCCGCCGGGGTTGGAATATTTGATCGCATTATCCATAACGTTAATAAACACTTGTTTGAGTCGAGCGGGGTCGCCGTTGATGGCAGGCAAGTGAATATTTTCAATGTAATCCACCGTCAAGTCCTCTCGAGAGGCACGCTCGCGGAACAACAGCACCGTTTCTTCCAATTCCGCGAGAAGATCCATTTGCACGGTTTTCAATTCGAAATTGCCGCTTTGCAAGCGGGAGAAGTCAAGCAGTTCTTCCACGATGCCCGACAGGCGCGTCGCTTCACGCGAAATCACTTCCAAGCCTTTTTCGATGATCATGGGATCGCCGCTTTCGCGCATCGTTTCGCTCCAACCGGTGATCGCTGTAAGCGGCGTACGCAATTCATGAGATACGGTACTGATGAATTCGTTTTTCATCTTCTCGCTTCGCGCGATCTCTTCCGCCATATAGTTCACGGTATCGGCAAGATCACCGATCTCGTCGTCGTATTTCTTTTCGATGCGCGCATCAAAATCGCCCATGGCGATTCCTCGTGCGGTTTCACCGATTTCCTTCAAGGGACCGACAATTGAGCTGACGAAATAGGAGCTGGACAGCATCACAAAAATCAACAGCACAACACCCGCGATCGCGACCACCGCAACCCACGTCATGACACGACGATCCACTAGCGACAAGGAGGTCACATAACGCACCGCACCGTATACTTCACCGTTTTCGTCCGTGATAAGCGCGCTGACCGCCATGGCATTTTCACCCGACATAGTCGATCCTTGCCACATGGCGAGTTTTTCATCCGAAGAGGATGCTTGCGAGAATTCGGGTGCTGTCAGCGTCGACGGCATAAACCCCGTTGAGGAGATCAGAACCGAGCCGTCGTTGTTGACGATTTGCAGTTCAAAGCGTTCTTTGTCGGCAAAGCTTTCGGCGAAATCGCGTGCCGTTACTTCAAAATCGAAATCCGTGTCACTGCAATATTGCGAGAACAGCTCCGCGTGAGTGGAGGCATGATCGGACAGAATCGTTTCCACACTGCGATAACAATAGGTGCGCAACATCAGCGCAAACGCCACTTCCACCACGAGGATCAAAATCGCGATCACGCAAAAGCCGTTCAACAACCATCGCCGTGTGATTCCTTTTTTCATGTCCGTCCCTCCTCTCGATCAAGTTTTTAATCCGTTTATCAGGCGTTCCACTTATAACCGAGGCCCCATACCGTCATGATATGCTCGGGGCTCGACGGGTTCGCTTCAATTTTCATACGCAAACGACGAATGTTGACATCAACGATTTTCTCTTCGCCGTAATAGTCCTCGCCCCACACACGGTGCAAAATATCCACACGGCTGAGCGGTTTGCCGGGATTGGTGAAGAAATATTCGATGATTTGGAACTCCAGTTGCGTCAATTCGACAGGATTGCCGTCGCGAAGCAACGTGCGATTGCGCAAATTGAGCACAAAATCGCCCTGACGAATTTCCTCGAGATATTGCACCTCAAAGCGACGGCGCGCCGCATCCACACGACGGTACAGAGCGTCCACACGCGCCACAAGTTCGGAAGGACTGAACGGTTTGGTGACGTAATCATCCGCACCGAGCATCAGACCACCGACTTTTTCCATTTCCTGTGTACGTGCGGTCAACATGATAATGCCCATCGAATCGCTGCGCTCACGCAGGCGACGGCAAACTTCAAAGCCGTCAATTCCCGGAAGCATGATATCCAGCAGCGCAATATCGGGTTTTTCGTCCGCTTTATCATATCCGTCCAAAGCTTCTTCGCCCGAGCCCGCCTCGATCACATCGTAGCCGTTACGGCGCAGATTGATCACAACAAACTCGCGAATGGAAACCTCATCCTCACACACCAAAATTCGTTTCATGCCATCATCGCCTTTCCTTATAAATCGATTTCTTAAGATGCTGTATACAAGTGGAACAGCGAACTCAATTGCTCCATAGATAGATCCCAGTCGCTGTCACGGTTATATGCCAATTCATACCGCATTTTGGCGGTTGAATCCAGATACAAATACTTATTGTCGTTCTTGAAAGGATTGTCCTCGCCGTCGGGATACGCCACAATATGGAACAATTCTTCGCCGACGACACCGCCTTGTGCGGCGTTAACCGTCAAGCGTCTTGTCTCTGCGTTGTAATTCGCCGAGAGGATGCCCACCCATTCCTCAGGAATCTCGATGTAATAGGAATCGTAGGGATTTACGATCGAATGCATAATCGGAGCGACTTGCTCGGTTTCAGCGTCCCATGTCGACCACAGGCTCATCCACACCGCGACATCCTCCGTCGGTACCAGTTCGTATCCCGGCAAACGCGACGATTGCGGCCACTCTGTGACGCCGTCGCCGTTGATATCCATGGCGGGCAAACCCGATTCACGAGCCGAAACGGTCGTGATGTTTTCCAGTGGATCATACAGCGGTGCGGTCAATTGATTGCCGTCCCACACGATCAGTTCGGTGATCAACGCGCGGTTGTCCTTGGTGCATTCTTGGAACAGACCGCGTGTTGTGTCGTTGAATTCAACCTTTGTATACTCACCGAATTGCAAAATATTGCCGTCAAGCGACGCACTTCCCATTTCGAACACAACACCACCCGACATCGACAGCATCGTCACGGTCGCCGTTTCATCCTTCGAACGCAAGCGGAACAACAACAAATCATCACGATTGTCGTCGGACAGCTTTTCGACGATCATGCCGGTGTATGTATCGGTGTAACGTTCCACAAAGCAGTCATTCGACCACGCATACACCATCAAGCGGCGATCGCGTGTATTGTACATACTGAAACCCGCAAACATTTCGGGAGAACCGTTGCCGTCCAAATCGCCGAATTGAATACGTTCGATTTCGGTCGCAAGACCTTCTACGTCGTCCACGCACGTCCACACGCCGTCCTTCTTTTCCAAAAGCGCGATGTGTGTCATGGCACCTTCGGGTTGGAGCGCATAAAATGCCAAAGCATCGTCTTGTCCGTCACCAGTGATATCCTTCATAACAAATGCTGAGCGGTATTCGCCCATTTTCGGATATTTGAGCACGTATGATATCGACGACGCTTCGCCTTGCGCGAACACATGCTGTTCAAGCGCTTGCTGAATGGCGTTTTGTTCACCCGTTGCATACGGGGCGCGCAAGCGACCGTCAACGTCGATTTCCGCGAAGGAACAGCCGCAGAAACTTAACATCACACAGACCACCGTAAGCAACGCGATCCATCGTTTTTTCACTTGCCGTCCCTCCTTTTGTATATATAGGATTAGTATATACTTTTTTACAGTCGGTGTCAACCGCACAAGACACAAGCACTCAAAAAAATTGTAAACTTTTTCAAAATCGGCACAAATAAAAAAAGATGTGAAAAAATTCAAAAAAATGCTTGCATTTTGCGAGCATATCTGTTACAATACGACTGTTGTTTTTCTTTAGTGAGTATTTAAAGGAGGTGCAGATCAAATGGCAAAATGTGATTTCTGCGGCAAGAGTGTAACATTCGGTATTCGCGTATCCCACTCGCACAGACGTTCCAACCGCACTTGGAAGCCCAACATCAAGCGCGTTAAGGCTGTCGTCGACGGTTCTCCGAAGAGGGTTTACGCCTGCACCCGTTGCCTGCGTTCCGGCAAGGTCACCCGTGCGGTGTAATGCCGAACACTTCCTGCAAAAAACAAATATGGATCGGTAATCCGATTACACCGTGTGTGTAATCGGATTTTTCCGTTTTATTCTTACATTTTACTCTTGCGAAACCGCCCGTTTCCCGATATAATAAAGAAAACCCCACCGAAAGGATGTCGGCATCATGAACATTTGGCACGACATCGCCGAGTCGTGGATCTCCCCCGACAGCTTCACAGCGGTCATCGAAATCCCCAAAGGCGGTAAAAACAAATACGAAATGGACAAAGAAACGGGACTTTTGCGCTTAGACCGCGTACTGTACACCGCCACGCACTATCCCGCCAACTACGGCTTTATTCCGCGCACCTATGCCGACGACGGCGACCCGCTCGACGTGTTGGTTCTGTGCCAAGAATCCATCGTGCCGATGACGCTTGTGCAGTGCTATCCGATCGGTGTCATCCAAATGGTCGACGGCTCGGCGGTGGACGAAAAAATCATTGCCGTCCCTCATCAAGATCCGTCCTTCTCATGCTACCAAGAAATCGCCGAACTCCCGAGCCATACCGCCAAGGAGATCGAAAACTTCTTCACGGTGTACAAAATGCTGGAGCACAGCAAGATCACCAAGGTTGAATCGGCGCTCGGTCGTGACAAAGCGGTGGAAATCATTTCCCATTGCATGGAAGAATATCGCAAGCATTTTTGCGGCAAACGATAAGGAGTGAAGAACACGATGCATATGGATCGCAATCATTTGACATTGTTGACCGATTTCTATGAGCTCACAATGGCAAACGGCTATTTTGAAAACGGTCTCAAAGACAAGATCTGCTATTTTGATATGTTCTTCCGTCGCGTTCCCGACGGCGGCGGCTTCGCCATCATGGCAGGTATCGAACAACTGCTGTCGTATATCCAAGAATTGAAATTCAGTGAGGACGACATCGCTTATCTGCGCGCACGTGCCATGTTCAGCGAAGAGTTCTTGCAATATTTGGCGGATTTCCGTTTTGAATGTGATGTGTGGGCAATCCCCGAAGGCACGCCGATCTTCCCCGGCGAGCCGATCCTCACCGTGCGCGGCCCCGCCATTCAAGCGCAATTCATTGAAACGATGGTCTTGTTGTCCATCAATCACCAATCGCTCATCGCCACCAAAGCCAACCGCGTGGTACGCGCCGCAGACGGCCGCCGCGTGATGGAATTCGGTTCGCGACGCGCGCAAGGCTACGACGGCGCGATTTACGGCGCCCGCGCCGCTTACATCGGCGGATGCGCGGGAACGGCTTGCACCATTTGCGGCAGTCAGCTGGGCATCCCCGCTTTGGGCACCATGGCACACAGCTGGGTGCAAATGTTCAACACCGAATTGGAAGCGTTCAAAGCCTACGCTCGCACCTATCCGAACGATTGCACGTTGCTTGTGGACACCTATGATACCATTCACAGCGGTATTCCCAACGCCATCAAAGCATTTGACGAAGTGCTCAAGCCTCTTGGTTGCCGCCCGAAAGGTGTGCGCATCGACTCGGGCGACATCACCTATTTGTCCAAAAAAGCCCGTAAACTGCTAGACGAGGCAGGTTACGAGGATTGCCACATTGTGGCATCCAACTCGCTCGATGAATATATCATCCGCGACATGATCATTCAAGGCGCACGCGTGGATAGCTTCGGTGTCGGCGAACGCCTCGTCACCGCGGCAAGCGATCCCGTTTTCGGCGGTGTTTACAAATTGGTGGCAGTTGAAGAGGATGGCGGCATCCAACCGCGCATCAAGATCAGCGAAAACGTCGCCAAAATCACCAACCCTTGTTACAAAATCCCGTGGCGTTTATATGACCGCGACACAGGAAAAGCGATTGCCGACGTGATCACGCTGTATAACGAAACGATCGACGACCGGCAACCCTATCGCATCTTTGATCCCGAGCACATTTGGAAAAGCAAGACGGTCACCAATTTCCGCGCCGTGAAGCTGCAAGTGCCACTCTTCGAAAAAGGTCAACTTGTGTATAACGCACCCTCAGTCGAAGAAATCCGCCAATATTGTGCCGCGCAGCTCGACACAATTTGGGACGAAGTGAAACGCTTCGAAAACCCGCATGAATATTACGTTGACCTGTCGCAACCGCTTTGGGACGAAAAACAACGTTTGCTTCGTGAAGCCTATGCACTGACAAACTGAACAATTTCACACAGTTTTCACAATCGCCTTTTATAATCGTATACAATTGGGATTATAAGAGGTGATTGTTTTGTCAAAACTGATTTATGTACACGACGACGACAATAAGTTGCCGGAAATCTTATTGCAAGCTTTGAAAGAAAACGGTTATTCCACAGATCACGCCGATTTGACAAATCGCCCTTCTTCGGAACACATCCGCGCCGATATCGCCTTCCTTTGCACAAATACCATCGACACCCAGCGCATCACCGTCGGCGATTTGACGCTGGATTTGGATAATATCAGCGCTTACCTCGAAAACGGCAATCGCATCCATTTTACTCCTATTGAATTTTCGATGCTGTCATATTTAATGAAAAACGTGCATCGTGCTGTACCAAGAGACGAATTGCTTTCGGCAGTTTGGGGCTTTGATGGAATCAACAGTACCCGCGTCGCCGACGACACCGCCAAGCGTCTGCGCCGCAAACTTCAAAACACAACAGTGGTGTTGGAAACCGTTTGGAATTTTGGTTTTCGTGTTCGCAAAAAATAACGGATACTTTACAGTCCTGCGAAAACAATGTCGCAGGACTGTTTCTTTTTGGATTTATTTATGCTATACTGTATTCAAAGGAGGTGAGCGCATGAAACTTTCGCCATCAGCCACGCACATCATCCATACCCTGAACAATGCCGGATTTGAAGCTTTCGCCGTCGGCGGCTGTGTGCGCGACATGCTTCGCGGGATCACCCCCGATGATACCGACATCACCACCAACGCGCTCCCCTCGCAAATTCTGCAGGTGTTTAGCAATGAGCGTGTGATCCCGACGGGATTGCAACACGGTACCGTCACGGTTTTAATCGAAAACGAACCGTTTGAAATCACAACCTATCGAACCGACGGCACCTATTCCGACGGACGTCATCCCGACACTGTCGCCTTCACCGCTTCTTTAAACGAAGATCTTGCGCGCCGCGATTTCACCGTCAACGCGATGGCGTACCACCCTGTCGTCGGGGTTGTGGATCCGTTCGGCGGCAAATCGGATCTGGAACACCGCTTGTTGCAATGTGTGGGTGACCCCGTCAAACGCTTTGATGAAGATGCTCTGCGCATCGCGCGACTGGTGCGATTTATGAGCACATTGAATTTTGACTGCGATCCCGATACTGCCAAAGCCGCTCACGACGCTGTCGGCAATTTAGATATGGTCGCCGCCGAACGTAAGCGCGTCGAGTTGATGAAATGCTTGATGGGCGACGGCTTTTTGCGCGTCAGTGAAGAATTCCACGATGTGTTGTGCCGCATTGTACCGATTTTAACACCCTTATACGGCTTTGAACAGCACAACCTGCATCACAGTTTTGATGTCTACACGCACACAATGCGTGCCGTTCACGCGGCAGAAAAGGATCCGCTCGTGCGACTCGCCGCACTCTTTCACGATGTCGGCAAACCCGACACCTTTTTCAAGGACGAACACGGCATCGGTCATTTCTACGGACATCCTGCCGTTAGCGAACAGCTCGCCGCACAAGCCATGCACGACCTTCGTTTTGACAACGCGACCATGCAAGCGGTGTTACCGCTCGTACGCCACCACGACTCCCCTATCCTCGATAATCGGCGACAAATCAAGCGTTACCTTTCCAAGTTCGGGCGCGAAACATTGGAACGTTTGTTGCTTGTCAAACAAGCCGACGCCGCGGCATGTCATCTTGACAGTGTACCTCCCGATTTTGCCTTTGTTCACGCATGGATCGAAGATATACTGGCAGCAAACGAATGCCTGACTCTTCGCGATTTGGCAATCGGCGGCAACGATTTGATCGCCTTGGGTATCCCTGCAGGCCCGTCGATCGGTATTCTTCTCAACCGTTTATTGGAAGCGGTGATTGATGAGCGTTGTCAAAATGACCGTTTGTCCTTACTCGCGCTCGCAAAGGAGCTTTATCATGACGTTTAACTGTTCTCTTTGTCCGCACCGTTGCGGGGCGCTTCGTGACAACACAAACGGACACGGACGATGCCGCATGCCTGCCGCACCGAAAGTCGCCAGAGCAGCACTTCATTTCGGCGAAGAACCGTGTATCAGCGGTCAAAACGGCTCGGGTACCGTCTTTTTCTCGGGTTGCTCGCTGTCGTGCGTGTTTTGTCAAAACCGTGAAATCAGCCACGAAGATCGCGGTGTCATCATCGATGCGCAACGGTTGGCGGACATCTTTCGCGAACTTGTCGAACAGGGTGCGGAAAATATCAATTTAGTCAATCCTACGCACTATGCGCACGCGATTCGTGAGGCGCTCTTGCTGTACAAGCCATCTGTTCCCGTGTTGTACAATAGCAGTGGCTATGAACGCGTCGAAACACTCAAAAGTCTCGAAGGCTTGATCGATATTTACCTGCCCGATTACAAATACGCCGACGATGTGCTTGCCGAAAGCTTCAGCGGCATCCAACAATATCGCGCAACCACGCTCGATGCCATTGCAGAAATGCTACGACAGGTCGGGCATTTGCATATCGAAAACGGACGTGCAACACACGGTGTGATGGTGCGACATTTGGTGCTTCCCGGTCACACCAAAAACAGTCTCGCGGCACTGGATGATCTATACGAGCATTTCGAAAACGACTTGTTTGTCAGTTTGCTGTTCCAATACACGCCCATTCTCCCCCTTGAGCAGAAGGAACTCAATCGACCGCTGACAGCACGCGAATGTCAAAAGGTGTTTGACGCAATGTGCGAACGCGGGTTTGAAAACGGCTATGTCCAAGACCGCGAAAGCACAGGCAAAGATTTCATCCCTGCGTTCGATTTTACGGGTATATAAAGAAAACGAGGTTGCCGAAACGACAACCTCGTTTGTTGTTTTAATAATCTTTTGCTTTACCGCAACGCATACATTTGATTCCGCCGAACAATCCTTTTTTGAAAGAACCGCCGCAACGACGACACACACCTTGCTTGATGCGTGCCTGTTCCAATTGTTGATATTCTTCATCCAACTGTTTGTCGGATGTCACTTTAAAATCAAATTCGTACACGCACGAATTCTCCACCCAAAATTGCGTGTGGTATACTCCGACAGGTACATACGATCCGTCGCTTCCGTGTATGATCCAGCTTTTCGCAACGCGATCATAGTTCGGTTGCCAATCCAAATACGATTCGTCATCAAACACGATTACATTTTTGCTGTTTCGAATACGCATACCGGTTTTGATTTTGGTTTTGTGACGCAATGCGGATCCGCTGACGCGAAGATGGAAATACACCACATCGAATTCGTCATAATTAAATGTTTCCGCATAGGTTCCCGTCGGCCAACAATTGTTAAAATCGTTGGAGCCGATCGCGCTGACATTAAAAATCAGTCCGGGGCCGTTTGCACGAGAAGCCAAAAGCTCGTCAACAGGTTGGCTCGTGCTTTCCGCAGGCGAATCGGTTTTCACATTTAAAATTTTATCAATGCCGCGAAGCAGATCTTGCGTCGCACCGATTTTTCCGAGATCCTGTGCCTGCAACATTTTGAATTTTTCGGGCAAGTCGTACGCATCCATATCTTTATAGCACGGGATCAGCACTTTCGACTTATCCTTTGCCATCAACTTCAAGAAGCGCGACCATTCGTTTTGCACCCACACCGCGTGCAGATGATCGTACGATGTACCGACGACCAACATCACTTTTGCGCTGTTGAGAGCGGCAAAAATGTAAGGCTCGTACTGTCTGCCGAGTTTATCTTCAAGCGTGATGCGCGCAAAAAACACGCGATAACCCTTTTGCGTCAGAACGTCATACAAATCCTGCGCCATCACGCTGTCAATCGTACGTTGTCCGTTTGCATCGGTTTCTTTATAACAAATGAAAATATCGTACGGCGATTCGTTGCGACTGACATCCAGAATATCCGCCATGATCTCATCGATGCGTGCCGCTTCACTTTCATACACCGCTTTTGCCGCCGAATCGGCGTGCTCAATTGCCGCTTTGCAATTCGAGTCATCCTGCAACTGCGTGAAGGACGCACGATGGCAGGTCGGGATTTTGTTCCCCGTCGCGGGATCGTCCACATATTCAATGCCGTAATCGCAAAGGCACAAACCCCAATACGCTTCCGCTTCATCGGAAAACTCCGCCAAAATACTTTCGTAGATATTGGCCGCTTTATCAAACTCGCCCGCCATACGCAAACGGTTGGCACGGTTGAACAAGTTGGTTTTCTTTTCGCTGTCAGCGTTCGGAACGGTTTGTTTGGTGTCGCAATAATAACACTGCGCCACATTGGAACCTTCAATGATTTCCAAATCGCCGCCGCACATTTTACATTTAAAAACTGCCATGGGATCGCCTTCTTTTGACAAAATTTTCATATTTTAATATAGCACATCCACCAAATGTTTTCAAGTCGTAAAAAACGAAAAAGAGCAGCGCTCGCTGCTCTTTAGTCTTTATACATCCTGTGTGTACATGGTTCGCGGGATCTTAAAAAGCTTGCGAAGGATCCCCGACAAGAATTTCGGGCTTTTGTACAATACGATGTGCATGATGCTTCCCCCTTTAACAAATCACGCCGCTGAACGACACGATCACAAGCACGATCAACGTGACGACCAGCAGGAGTTCCGACGGGCAGATGAGCGACAGCAGCACACCGATCCCGAACGCCGCCACCAAATAGATCGGGCGACACCGCGATCGTTTCATCGTCACCACTCTCCCTTCCGTTCGGACGCTTTCCTTTGAGCGTCCGCCGTTCACTATCAGCATATGAACGACCGAGAGATCGGTGAAAGAAAAATCAATCCTTTTTCGCAAGGATCTCAAGCAAAAAACCGCTTTCGAGTTCCACGGTGACATCGTTTTTCAAGAAGCCGTTGCTGACACCGAGCGGAAAAGCGGTGTCAAGTGTCGCACGGTCAAGCGCGTATTCTGCGCCGCGAATCGTCACGCCGCGCGCCTCACCGCCGTAAGGGAGAAGTGACAGATAATACCCCGTTTTGCAAGGGATCGTGTGCGTACCGCTTGCGAGCAAGCGAACTTCATGCCGTTCATCCACAAGCACACCGCTTGCATCGTGTTCCTGCAAATAGCGAAGCAAAAACACATTGCTGATCGTATGATCCAATCGGCCGCCGAGGCATCCAAGAAGCAAAAAATCCCGATAGCCGCGCGACAACGCATCCTTCGCCGCGGCAAACACATCGGTGTCATCCTTTTGCGTCGGCAACACGTCAATCGGTACTCCTTCAAAGCAAGGCATCGACGAAGAATCGAAATCGCCGATCAAGCGATGCGGTTTGATATCCATTGCAGCAAGTAAGTGTTGTCCTCCGTCGGCGGCAACAAAGAAATCATCATCGCGCAGATAGGCTTTCAAAAACGCCGCATCTTCAAACGGCGATGCGCCGACGATCACACAGCGTTTCATTTGTTTTCCCATTCCTTCCATTCCTTCGCCTCGTTATACAGTGCCGTATAGCTTTCATGGCGCGAAGGAGCAATGTCGCCGTCCTCCAACGCTTGTCTCACGCGACAACCCTTTTCGACCGTATGCGAGCATGACGTGAAGCGGCAATCGTGCAAATACGGTTCAAATTCGCGAAAACAGAACGCCAAATCGTCTTTGTCGATATGCTCGAGACGTTGTGCGTCCAGCGACGAAAAGCCCGGTGTATCCACCAAATAACCGCCGCTCGCTTGCGGATACAAACACGCACTGCGGGTGGTGTGGCGACCGCGGCCGAGTTTTTTGCTCGTTTCTCCGACCGCCAGCGCGAGCGTCGGATCCAGCACGTTGATCACACTGCTTTTACCGACACCGGAGTTACCCGCAAAGGCGCAAATTTTGCCCTCAAGCAACGCCACAAGCGGTTGAAGCGTTTGCGGTTCGTTCGCGCAAACCGACAGCACCGTATAACCCGCTTTTCCATACAACTCCTCGAGTTCCGCCGAGGATGCCAAATCGGTTTTGTTAAACACCATGATCGGTTCGATGCCTTTGTGCTCGGCGACCGCCAACATGCGGTCGATCACAGGCAGGCTCGGCTCGGGGTCGGTCATGGAAATGATCAGCACGAGCGCATCCAAATTCGCAACGGGCGGGCGGATGAGGCTGTTTTTACGCTCATGCACCGATTCGAGGACGCCTTTTTTAGAGTCGTCGACCGTAATGGTCACACGGTCGCCCGCATACGGCGTCACGCCGAGCTTGCGAAGAGAGCCGCGCGCGCGACATTCGTATACGCCGTCGGCGGCCTCTACATAATAGAAGCCGCCGATGCCTTGTAATATCAATCCTTCAAGAGAACGTTCCTGCATACATGCATCGTCCTTTACTCAGTTTCTGCCGCTGTCGTAGTCGTTTCCGGAGGCACCGTTTCGACGGTAGTCGTCGTGGTCACAACCGTTGTTTCCGTTGTGGCGACGGTGGTCGTTGTCGGTGCTTCTGTCGTTGTGGTGGTACGGATCGTAAACGTGCGATATTCTTCATCGGTGATTTCGCCGTCATCGCCGTCGATCTTGAACACCGCGTAGGTTTTGTAATCCTCTTCGTCCGCTTCGGACAGCTTCACCGTCACCTTATAACTGCTCTTACGTTCCTCGACCGTGAAATACAACGTTTCTTCCTCCGACGGCACAATACCGTAGTAAGAATCGAAATATTCCGATCCGATGTAAATTTCTACGTCAATTTCTTGATCAATCTCAGTGGGAAGCTCCAACGCGACCTCGACATCTTGGAAGCCGGAACCGACCGTCAACACAATTTCCGTGTCCGCCGCCACTTCGGTATCGCTTTCAATCGATTGGTCGCAAACAACGTTCTTGGAATACGAGCTATTTTCGACGAGGATGTCGTCTTCGACAACCGTCAAGCCCGCATCTTTCAATTCTTGAATCGCTTGCGCTTTTTCGAGTCCGATCACATCGGGAACTTTGACGGCTTCTTTGCCACTGCTGATAAACAGTTGGACCGTTGCGCCTTTACCGATTTTTTCGCCGGTGCCGGGTTCAACGCGGATGATGTCGCCTTCTTTGACCGTTTTGCTGGGTTCTTTCACCTCTTCGACCTTGAAACCGAGCAACGTCAGACGCTTGCTGTACGCTTTCACGTCGTCATCTTCCAAGATCTCGGGAATTTTCACCTGCTCTTCGCCGAGGCTGACATACAACGTCAGTTTCGAGTGTTGCTTCACTTCTTTGCCGGCAAGAGGATATTGCTTGAACACTTGATCGACCGCCGCCGCATCCACCTTTTGGATGATTTCGATGTCGAAGTTCTCGGAAAGTTCCGCGTTGTTGGCGATGTCTTTTCCGTAATCCTTGCCGACCAAATTCGGCACTTCAACATTCGGTGTTGCTTCTTGTGCAAAATCAAGAAATTGCAAACCGTTTATCAATCTGGGAAGTCCGAAAATGGCAAACAAGCACACCACAAGCGCACCCGCAACACCTGCTAAAATCGGAATGATGGGTTTTGCTTTGGTCGCTTTTTTGCCGTCATGGTCATTGGATTTGACGTCCGTTTTACGAATGCGATTGAACGCTTCTTCATAATGCGCCGTGTCGTTTTCCGCCGAGAAATATTTGTATTCAAAACGAATACTGGGGTTATTTTTAAATTCGTCGATATCATACAGCATTTCCGCCGCCGATTGATAACGCTTGGCGGGATCTTTCTGCATCGCTTTCAACGTGATCTCTTCGAGGCCCTCGGGCACGTCGGGATTGATCACGGTCGGGCGCTCGGCAACCGATTGCATTTGCATGATCGCCACGCTCACGGCGTTGTCCGATTCAAACGGCAGCTTGCCTGTCAGCATTTCGTACATCATCACGCCGACGGAATAAAGATCCGATTTTTCATCGGTTAATTCCGCGCGTGCTTGCTCGGGGCTGATGTAATGCACCGATCCGATCGCCTTGTCACCCTGCTCGCTTTGCTGACCTGCGGCACGCGAGAAACGCGCAATACCGAAGTCGGTCACCTTAATGGTGCCGTCGGCAAGCAACATGATATTTTGAGGTTTGACATCTTGATGCACGATGCCTTTATCGTGTGCGTGCTGAAGTGCTTGCAGAATCTGCACGATGAAGTGCACGACCTCTTTCCACTTGAGCACCTTTTGTTGCTCGATATATTCCTTCAGCGTAATACCGTCGATGTATTCCATGACGATGTATTGCAACGAATCGGAAAAGCTGACGTCGTTGACGCGCACAATGTTGCGATGCGACAGGATCGCGATCGCTTTGGATTCGTTTTTGAAACGCCGCGAGAATTCTTCGTTGTGCAAAAATTCGTCTTTGAGGATCTTGACGGCAACAATACGATCGTCGATCGTGTCATAGGCGCGGTAAACATACGCCATGCCGCCGACACCGATGATCTCACGAAGTTCATAGCGTCCGTCCAGACGTCTTCCGAGATATTTATCCATTGCGGTCAACTCCTTTCCGTAGTGTTATCCGATGTATCTGCGATCAACGCAACGGTGATGTTGTCGCTTCCGCCCGCTCGATTCGCCGCGGCGATCAAGCGATCGGGCAAATCTTGCACGGTGCACGATTGCGCGACCTCTTTCATCGTATCGCGTTCCACCATACCGCTGAGTCCGTCCGAACACAAAAGCACCGCACCGCCGCGCGGCAACTGAAATTCCGAAAAATCGCACGCGACTGTGTCCGACACACCCAATGCGCGGGTAATGAAATTGCGACGCGGGTGCGTTTTGGCTTCTTCGGGTGTAATTTGTCCGCGCTCCAGCATTTGCTGCACAACGGAGTGATCTTTTGTGATTTGTTCAAAGGTATGATCGTCGGTGATCACATACGCACGGCTGTCGCCGATGTGCGCAATGAGGACACGTTCTTTCATCATCACCGCCATCACGAGCGTCGTGCCCCTGCCGCGCAGGTCGGCGTCCGCCGCCGCTTCATCATACACCGCGATGTTTGCCGCGGCAATGGCACTTTCAAGCACATGTTGCATCGAGGACATGGTCATGCCCGCGCGATACGACGAAATCAGGCGACCCGTGATGGTGCGAATGGCGATCGAGGACGCCACATTTCCGCCGTTTGCGCCGCCCATGCCGTCGCAAACAATGGCAAACGGCACATCGGGTGCCAATTTTCCGCACACAAATGCGTCTTGGTTTGTCGAGCGCAAACGCCCGATATCGGTTCTGCCGACAACCGTCACTTCGATCGCCTCCTTTCTTTTATATACAGCACAGTACAGTATAGCACGATTATATGAAATATTCAACCGTTTGCTTGTTGTTCTTTTCGACGGAGTTGTCCGCAACTCGCGTTGATGTCCGCGCCGAGCGTTCGGCGAACGGTGGCGGTGATGCCCGCTTTTTCGAGAATTGCCACAAACGATTGCAAACGATCACCGCGACTGCGACGGTACGGTGTGCCGTCGACGGGATTCACGGGGATCAAGTTGACATGGCACAGCATGCCTTTGAGCTTTGACGCCAATTCGCGTGCACACGCGTCGGTATCGGTCACGCCATCCACCATCGCATATTCAAACGAAATACGGCGACCCGTATGCTCGGCGTATCGACGACAAGCCGACAACAGCTCATCCACCGACCATTTTTTGGCGATCGGCATCAAGCTTTTGCGGAGCTCGTCGTTCGGCGCGTGAAGCGACACGGAAAGCGTCAATTGCCAATTTTTCTCGCGAAGTTGGTCAATGCGATCCACCAGTCCGCAAGTAGACAGCGAGATATGGCGCATGCCGATTTGGACACCGCCCGGCGCGTTGACCATTTCCAGAAAGCGAATCACCTCGTCATAATTATCGAGAGGCTCGCCCATGCCCATCAACACGATGGACGACACACGCACGCCGTGATCCGCTTGCGCGGCTTCGATTTGCGCAAGAATCTCGGAAGCCAACAGATTGCGAACCAGACCGCCTTTGCCCGTTGCACAGAAGGTGCAACCCATGCGACAGCCGACCTGTGTGGAGATGCATTGCGACCAACCGTGATGATAGTGCATCAGCACCGATTCCACGGTTTCGCCGTCGGCAAGCGAAAATAAATATTTTACGGTGCCGTCAATTTGCGACACCAACTTTTTTTCAATGGTAACATGCGGGATAACATACTGCGCGGCAAGGTCCTCGCGCAGGCGTTGCGGCAAATTGCTCATCGCCTCAAACGATGTCACACCATTGTCCAGCCACGAACGGATCTGCTTGGCACGAAACGCCGGATAGCCGAGCGCACGAATTTGCTCGGACAACACGTCATCCGACAAAGATTTGATGTCCGTCATTCAGATTCCTCTTTTCTGAAGGATGCGATGAAAAAGCCGTCGGTACCGTGTACATGCGGCATCAAACTGAGTTGATGCGACGGCGGCAAAGATGCCGCTTCGAACAATGACGGCACGGGCAGAACGCGCGGTTGAAACTCACGATGCTCGTTCAAAAAGCGTTGCACGACCTGCTCGTTTTCCTCGGGACGCAATGTACACGTGGAATACTGCAACACGCCGCCCGTTTTCACCATTTTTGCCGCTTCGCATAAAATGCGATATTGCAACTCGGGCAACTCTTTAAAATCCGCAAGTGATTTGTAGCGAATTTCGGGACGGCGACGAATTACGCCGAAACCGGAACACGGCACATCACAAATCACGCGATCGAACATACCGTACCACTCACGCGGGCAAGGCTCGGATGCGTCACGACAAGAAGCCTTCACGATCGAGATGCCGTAGGTGGCGGCACGTGTACACAGCGTGTTGACTTTTTCAGGGTAAATATCGGTCGACGAAACGCGACCGTTGTTGTTCATGCGCAATGCCGTCGTAAAGGATTTGCCACCCGGAGCGGCACATACATCGGCAATGCACTCCCCTTCTTGGGCGGCGAGTGCTTCACACGCCCATTGCGAGGCGGTGTCCTGCCAGTAGTACAAGTCCTGCGGAATATCACTGCCGCGAAGTGCCGCGGCATCTTCCACGCGCAACGCCGCTTCAAGTCCGTCGATCGGCGCATGCACGATGTCAGCGGCTTGCAATTGTTTGCAAAAGGCTTTCACCGTTGTCTTCAAGGTGTTTATACGAAGCACCGACGGCGGTGCTTCATTCGCGGCGACCGCAAGCGCCACAGCCGTTTGTTCACCGTAAGCACGACGCCACGCTTGCAACAACTCAAGCGGCACCGAATACCGCAAACTGTGGCTTTTCAAATCGGTCGACAGCGACGCCATCAACCGCGATGCCTCGCGATCAACAGTGCGCAACACGCCGTTGATGAAGCCTGCGGCTGACGCTTGCTTCATGCGCTTGGCTTGTCCGACCGCTTCATTCACCGCCGCAGATGGCGGAATTTTTTCGTTGAACATCAATTGATAAGCCCCCACGCGCAAAATCGCACGCACGGTGGGATGACATTTTTTCAAAGGACGATTGCTGCTTTTGCCGAGCACCCAATCAAGAGTCAACAAGCGTTCGATCGTGCCGTACACCAGGCGTGTGGCAAAGGCGGCATCGGTTTTGGATAATGCCGTCGAACGCAGAAGTTGATCGAGCATGATGTTGGAGAACGTGCTGTCGCGTTCCCATTCTATGAGCGCAGTCACCGCGATATCGCGTGCGTTCGCCACGTTCCCCACTCCTTTTTATCCCAAGGTTTCACCGATTTCTACCGCGTGACCGCGCAGGAAATCCGCTGTTTTCATGCGTTGCTTGCCTTCGTATTGAATTTCAAGCAAGCGCAGGCTGTTGCCGTCGCCGCACGCAATCGACAACGGATCAAGCGCACAAACCGTTCCTGCTTCAAGCGTGGTGGGCGCCCCCACTTCCGATTGATGCACTTTCATCATCTTGCCGTGCAACACGCAGTTGGCACTCGGCCACGGATTCAAACCGCGCACCTGATCGTGAAGCACCGCCGCCGCTTTTTGAAAATCCAACGGCGACACGCGTTTGTCAAGCATCGCGGCATATGCCGTCGTGCTGTCTTGCGGTTGCGGCGTACGTTCAAGCGTGCCGTTTTGAAGTGCCAGGAGCGTTTGACTGATCAATTCGGCACCGTCCACTGCCAGCAAATCGTGCAGTTGACCCGCCGTCATATCCGCAGGTACTTCACGCGCCGCTTTCAACAGCATGTCACCCGTGTCAATACCTTCATCCATTTGCATCGTTGTAACACCGGCGGTTTGTTCGCCGTTGATCACCGCCCACTGGATCGGAGCGGCACCGCGATAGGCAGGCAACAACGAAGCGTGCACACAAATGCAACCGTGCGGCGGCAGTTCCAAAATTGTTTTGGGAAGGATCTTGCCGTAAGCCGCCACCACCACCACATCGGGATTGGCATCCCGCATCGTTTGAAGAGCTTCGTCGGTTCTCATCGACGTCGGTTGATACACCGCAATGCCATGTTGCTGTGCGCACACTTTCACGGGAGGCGGCGTCAAAATTTGCTTGCGGCCAACGGGTTTGTCGGGTTGCGTCACCGCGAGCACCACCTCGTGGCCGTCAGCGATCAAGCGTTCAAGGGACGGAACGGCAAACTCGGGCGTTCCCATATATACAATACGCATGGTGAAATCTCCTTAAGCAAGTTTGGTGAATTTCCTTAAGCCAACTCGGAAGGATCCAACATACGCAGGACGCGCTTTTTGAACAGAACGCCGTCCAAGTGGTCATATTCATGGCAAATGCAACGTGCTTTGAGGTCTTCGCCCGTGATGAAGAACCAGTTGCCGTGACGGTCTTGTGCCTTCAAACGCACCTTTTGCGGGCGTTTGGTGATGCCGTATTCACCGGGGCAGGACAAACAGCCTTCCACTTCCTGTTGCTCGCCTTCGCGAAGCACGATTTCGGGATTGATCGCTTCGACCCATCCGTCGCCGACGTTCATGATGAACAAACGGCGCAAAATGCCGACTTGGGGTGCGGCAAGACCGACGCCGTCCGCCAATTCAAGCGTTTCGCGCATGTCGTCGAGTAATTGCCACAGACGTTCATTGAAGTCAGTCACGGGACGGCACACCTTCGCCAGTGTATCGTCGCCTTCTTTCACAATATTACGAATTGCCATTTCTTACACTCTCTTTCCGCGAGCACCCTTCAAAAAAGATGCTTTCACTTTATATCGACGACGGATTTACATCCGCATACACCGTTACATATTTGCTGATGCCTTCGTGCTGGAAGGCCTCCAGTGCTTGTGTCACCATCTCGCGCATACGCGCGGTATTGACCGTTTTGATCAACAACTTATAGCGGAATTTACCCGCCACTTTGCTGACCGTTGCAGGCGACGGATCAAGCACGATCATTTTGATATCGCCAAACGTATGCCCTGCCAAATGACGCAGGATTTGCAACATTTTTTGCGCGGCATTCTTGACATCGTCTTCTTTGATTCCCGCAAATCCGAACAGATACAGATCGGTATACGGCGGATATCCCATCGCACGACGTGCTTCGATCTCCGCTTGATAAAACGCGCGGTAATCCTGCGCCGCCGCTTGACGAATGACATCGTTTTCGGGTGCATAGGTTTGCACCAACGCCAAGCCCTCCTGTGAGCGACGACCCGCTCGACCGATCACCTGCGTGAGAAGCGCGAAGGTCGTTTCGTACGAACGATAATCGTCACAAAACAGCGACATATCCGCTGACAATACACCGACAAGTCCGACGTTCGGAAAATCAAGACCTTTGGCGACCATTTGCGTGCCGATCATCAAATCGTATTCCCCGCGCGCAAAGGCGGAGAATTTCTCTTCATAAGCATAGCGCGACATCGTCGTATCGGCATCCATTCGCAACACGCGGATGTGCGGGAACCGTGAGGCGAGAACTTCTTCGACACGTTGTGTTCCCTGTCCCGAATAGCGCACTTTGTCCGAACCGCATTCGGGGCATTCACGCAAATATGGTTCGATCCGTCCGCAATAATGACAAATCAGACGGTTGTTTGCCGAATGATACGTCATAGAAATACTGCACGACGGGCAAGTGATGACATGACCGCAACTGCGGCACGACACAAACGTGTGGTAGCCGCGGCGGTTATACAACAAAATGGCTTGCTTACCGTTTTCAAAGCAGGTATTAAGTGCTTCGCACAGCGGTTCGCTGAGCAAACCATCGCTTTGCGGTTGCTCGCGCATATCCACAATTTGGACACGCGGCAACCCCGCGTCTCCGAAGCGCGATCCGAGCGTAAACAGTTTGTAACGACCGGACAGCGCATTATAATACGATTCCACAGACGGTGTTGCCGAACAAAGCAACATCAACGCGCCGTGCTGTGCACATCGAAACCGCACCACATCGCGCGTATGATAACGCGGGGTGCTGTCGGATTTGTAGGTGTGTTCTTGTTCTTCGTCCACCACGATCAAGCCGATGTTCTCAAGCGGCGCAAACACCGCCGAACGCGTGCCGAGCACGATCGACGCTTCACCGCGACGCACGCGTTTCCATTCGTCGGTGCGTTCGCCGAGCGACAATCCGCTGTGCAACAACGCGACCCGTTTGCCGTAACGCTTTAAAAACAAGGTCATCATTTGCGGTGTCAACGAGATCTCAGGAACCAACACAAGGGCTGTTCGTTCTTGCGCCAACACGTGGTCGATAAGGTTCATATACACCTGTGTTTTGCCGCTTCCCGTCACACCGTGAAGCAACGCCGCGGAGGGTTGACATGTGTCACAGCACGCAACAAGTCCATCGTAAACGCGTTGTTGCTCCTCACTTAAAGTTGCCGAAGTCAGCGGCGGATAGTCCTCTTCGACCTGTGCCGCAGGCGAACGCAACACCTCGCTGTCATACAGCTCGATCAAACCTTTTCGGTGAAGTGTTGCGATGACCGCCGCCGTGACCGACGCGTAATAACACAGTTCCTTGACCGACGCCGCGCCGTGTTCTTCCAGCAAACGGAGAACCGCACGCTGTTTATCGGTGCATTTATGAAGCAACATCGCATTTTTAAGTTCATCGCCCTCAAGCGTCAATCGCGCCATCCGCACCGTGGCATCTGCCGTTAATCGTTTGGCGGTATCCGAGCGGATCACAAGCCCCTTTCGGACAAGTGTGTGAAGCGAAATGGTCAAATCGGCACCGATTTTTGCCGTCAGTTTATCGGCAAATATACCGTCGGGCGCTTTTTCAAGCAA
The DNA here is from genome assembly GCA_045637645.1 of Acutalibacteraceae bacterium. Lineage (GTDB taxonomy): Bacteria > Bacillota > Clostridia > Oscillospirales > Acutalibacteraceae > RGIG1959. The sequence continues at coordinate 23,321 of JAZTZV010000014.1, forward strand.
TTCGACGATGGCTTTTTCGGTGTCATCAAGCGCATCAAAAAGCTCCTCGTTGCGTGGCAAGACTGCCGCGTAGCAAGGCTTCAATTTCATATACATTCCCGGCGGCAACATCGCGTGAGCGGCGTCATACAACGAGCAAAATGTGCGTTGTTTGATAAATTCCGCGGTGCGAAGCATATCATCGGTAAACAGCGGAGTTTCATCAAGTATGGCAAAAACCGGTTTTAGTTTCCTAAAATCGGTTTTTGTGTCACATTCTATAACGATTGCTTGTTGACGGCGATTACCACCGCCAAACGGCACCATGACACGACAACCGCGTTTCGCTTCGCCGAGTCCCGTGGGAAGATAATAGCTGTACAGTTTATCGAAATGGTACGCCGCTTTTTCAACGGCGACCTTGACGATGACGGTAGTTTGCACGACGATTATTCCTCGACGACAGCTTCGTCCTCATCCGAAGACGCTTTCGCAAACACTTTATACTCGCCGCTCTTGAAATCTTCGATAGCAAGGCTAACGGGTTTTTCAATGATAATTTCGCCGTTTTCCATCGCTTTGTCCGCAATGTCACGTGCGTGCTTGGCAACCGCCACCACAACGGCGTAGCGGCTGTTTTCGCCTTTCAATTGTTCGATATCACTCGGTCTGAGCATGATCAAGTACCCCCCTGATATAGTCTTCATCCATGCGGGCAAAACGCATTTGCTCCGCTTCGATAATCGTGTTAATTCGTTCAACGGCTTTATCGACCTCGTCGTTCAGCACGACATAATCATAGCGAAAAGCACGTTGCAATTCCCGTACGGCAACCGCCATACGCTTTTGGATCACGTCTTCGGACTCGGTATTGCGTCCTTTCAAACGGCGATACAGTTCGTCCATGGACGGAATGGTGATGAAGATGGACACCAAATCCGATCGATGGTCCATCACCTTTTCGGCACCCTGCACCTCAATTTCGAGGATCACATTTTTGCCTTCTTCCAACCAGGTTCGAACGTTGCTTTCCGGAGTTCCGTAGTAGTTTCCGTTGTATTCGGCAGATTCCAAAAATGCACCCAGTGCTTGCATTTTCTCAAACTCTTCGCGATCGGTAAAATAATAATGTACACCGTCAATTTCTCCCTCACGCGGTTGGCGCGTGGTCATCGAAATCGACAACACCGTGTCATCACGGCTTTCGAGCAACTTTTTGACAATCGTGCCTTTGCCCGATCCCGAAGGACCCGACAACACGATCAGCGTTCCTTTTTTTGCCATAGTGTTAGACATCCTCCTCGTCGCCGGACAATCTGCCGGCAACCGTTTCCGGTTGAATCGCGGACAAAATCACGTGATCGCTGTCCATCATCAACACCGCACGTGTGCGACGACCGTAAGTCGCATCGATCAAACGACCGCTGTCCTTTGCATCTTGGATGATGCGTTTGATCGGAGCGGAATCGGGGCTGACGATCGCCAATAAACGATTCGCCGACACCATATTACCAAAGCCGATGTTGAGAAGTTTCACGACACATTCACCTCATCCGTTATGTTACTCGATGTTTTGAAGTTGTTCGCGGATCTTTTCGATCTCTGCTTTCATATCCACAACCAATCGCGCGATCGTCACATCCGACGCTTTCGAACCGATGGTGTTGGTTTCACGGTTGATCTCCTGCACAAGGAAATCCAGTTTGCGACCGACCGCTTCGTCACCCGCCAGCATTTGCTCGAGCTGATCCATGTGACTGCGCAGACGGACCGTTTCTTCAGCCACTGCAATTTTGTCAGCAAAGAGTGCCGCTTCGGTCAAGAGACGTTGCTCATCCACTGTTGCCGAGCCGAGCAACTCTTGCATACGCGCGAGAAGCTTTTCATTGTGCTCTTTCACGGTTTGCGGTGAACGTTCTTCAATTTGCGCCACGATATCCAAAATCGTTTGACGTCTCGAAAGAAGGTCATCGCGCATGCGCACGCCTTCCGTTTCACGCATCGCCACAAAAAGTGCAACCGCTTCGTCCACGACGGTTCTCACCGCATTCCAAATCGCATCCTCATCTTCGGCGGATTTGTGCACAACAAGCACATCGGGATTACGCGCCAACGTCGAAACGGAGACATCGTCACGCAAGCCGTAGGTTTGCGCAAGCTCGCGGTAAGCATCCAAGTATGCCGCGGCAAGCGAATGGTTGACGGTAACCGAAGAGCCGGGAGCATCGGTCGTTTCGATGAACAAATAGACATCGATTTTGCCGCGCGAAATCATGCCGCGCAGATGTTGCTTGATTTTATCATCCAAAAAGCCGTATGCGCGAGGCAAACGGGAGGAATATTCAAAATAGCGATGGTTGACGGACTTAATCTCGAAGGTAATATCCATACCGTCAATCGTTTGTTGTCCGCGACCGTATCCGGTCATACTTCTAACCATGCTTCTGTCTCCTTTAGCATTGGAATAAATGACCGGAAAAGCCCTCACCGAGAGCTTTTCCGGCCACATGATACATTACACGGGATGAACCTTGTTTTCGGCATCGTAGTGCGCGCCGTCCACGCCGTACTTCGCGTTGCGGCGTTGTTCGAAGAACTTCACGGCAACCTGACCGAATTGGGCGTAAGACAAGACGTCCTCCTCTTGCTCGTACCATTCGGCCATCTCCATACGGAGCTTCTCAAGCTCGGGATCAAGTTGGTCCGCCGGACGGCAGGTGATCGGCTCGTCGTCGCCGATGATCTTCTTTCGGAATTCCGGATCGATCGGCACGGGAGTGCGACCGTAATCACCGCGGACAACACCGCGGAACTCTTTGGTGACCATCTTGTAGCGCTCGCCGTTGATCACGTTGAACACCGCTTGGGTGCCGACGATTTGCGACGACGGGGTAACAAGAGGCGGATAACCGGCATCCGCACGCACACGCGGCACTTCTTCAAGCACCGCTTGGAGTTGATCCTCTTTGCCCGCTTGTTTAAGCTGGCTGACGAGGTTGGAGAGCATACCGCCGGGAACTTGGTAAATCAACGCGTTCGCGTCAACTTCCAGAACCTTTTGGTTGAGCAGACCGCTCTCGAGGTATTTGTTGCGCAAGCCGGTGAAATGCTTGGCGATCTCGGTCAATTGCACCAGATCAAGACCGGTGTCGTAGGGCGTGCCTTGGAGAGCAGCAACCATCGACTCGGTCGCAGGATGCGACGTACCGAGAGCCAGCGGCGACAACGCGGTATCCACCACGTCGGCACCTGCTTCGATCGCTTTCATGAGAACCATGTCGGCGATACCGGCGGTGAAGTGCGAGTGAATTTGAAGCGGGATGTTGACGTTCTCTTTGATTGCCTTGACGAGCTCATAAGTCGTGTAAGGCACAAGCAGACCCGCCATATCTTTCAAGCAGATCGAATCCGCACCCGCTTCTTCGAGCTTCTTGCAGTAATCCACGTAGTACTCCGTGGTGAACACGGGGCCGGTGGTGTAAGACACGGCGACCTGAGCATGCGCGCCCTTTTCTTTCTTGGCGGCTTTGATCGACGTTTCGAGGTTGCGAAGATCGTTCAATGCGTCAAAAATACGGATGACGTTGATGCCGTTTGCAACCGATTTTTCGACGAAATATTCCACGACATCGTCCGCGTAGTGACGATAGCCGAGCATATTTTGTCCGCGGAACAACATTTGAAGCGGGGTGTTGGGCATGTGCTTTTTCAAGGTACGCAGGCGCTCCCACGGATCCTCGTTCAAAAAGCGCAGGCACGAGTCGAACGTCGCACCGCCCCAGCACTCCAGCGAGTGGTAACCAACTTTATCGAGCATTTCCAGCGCGGGGATCATTTCCTCCGTCGTCATACGAGTGGCGACAAGGGATTGGTGAGCATCGCGCAGAATGGTTTCGGTAATTCCTACCTTAGCCATGATTCATCCATCCTTTCCTTTAAGGTCATTAGGAGATCGTCTTACGCGATCGTCACGAGGGGAGAACCGGACTCCACGCTGTCGCCCTTGCGGACATGCACAGCCGTCACGGTGCCGTCAGCGGCAGCTTTGATCTCATTTTCCATTTTCATAGCTTCAAGAACGACAAGCACGTCTCCCGCCTTCACTTTCGCGCCGACGTTGACGTTGACGTTCAAGATCGTACCGGGCATCGGGCTTTCAACAGCCGTACCCTCTGCAGCGGCAGCGGGAGCAGCAGGAGCCGCAGCAGGAGCGGGAGCCGCAACGGGAGCCGCGACAGCCGTGGGGGTCGCGCCCGCCGAAAGTTCCTCGACATGGACATCATAAGCAGTGCCATTCACAGTGATATTGAAGTGTTTCATAATTCATTTTCCTCCTTAATACGGTTCACAGCTTACAGCTGAATGTTTGCATGTTTCTTCGGGAGCTTCGTCACACGTTTGCCCGACAGCATGTCAAGCAGACCGACAAGACGCACCTTGGTTTCAGCAACCGTCACAACATCGGTCACGAAGCCGTTCGCCGCCGCCACCATGGGATCATACATGGTGTTCTCATACTCTTTGATGAGCTTTGCGCGGTCATTTGCCGGATCGGTCATCGCCGCCAAACGATCCGTCCACTCAAGGTGAACAGCCGTTTCGGGAGCAAGGGCACCGATTTTCGCGGTATCCCACGCAAGAACCGCATCCGCGCCCGCACGCTTGCCTGCCACGGCGATATACACCGGACCGTAAGCGCGACCGCCGATCACCGTGATCTTCGCGGTGGTCGCTTCCGCATACGCTTGCGAGAGTTTCATCGCACACTTGAGGCAACAGAAGCCTGCCGCGTCCACGAAGGTGATGACAGGGAGCGAGAAGCTGTCGCACAGACGCACAAAGCGAGCCGCTTGCACCATATCGGCGCCGAGCTTGTCCGCTTGGAGAGACACGATGCCGCAGGAAACGCCGCCCACGCGGGCAAACGCAGTGCGAACACCGTCTTTGTTGCAAAGTTCGATGGCGGTATCGGCATCGGCAAACGCCTCAACCGCACCCGCCACGTCCGCCGCGTTCACAGCGGACATGTCCGCCTCGTACACAGCGGCGGCAGACAAATTATTCGACGGGAGCGCGGCAAGCAGCGCACGCACCGTTTCAAAAGCAGATTCGACAGAGGAAGCATTCACATCGGCGGTCGCTTGATCATCACCGACGTTGAGACGGTAGTCACTACCGTCAACAGCGATCACAACATCCGCCGCCATCGCGAGCATCGCCGAAGAGCCGACGCAACCACCCGCAACAACCGCGATCTGGGGCACAACACCCGACAGCTCGTTGGACGCCATCAAAATATCCGACACAGCATCCATTGCGTCAATGCCCTCGGCAAGTTTGGCGCCGTCGCTGTCAAACACCGCAACAACAGGAGCGCCGTTTTGCGCCGCCATTTCATAAATCTTGCTGATTTTTGCCGCTTGCACTTTGCCGATCGCACCGCAACAAACATCATGATCCTGCGCATACGCATACACAGGTGCACCATCTACCGTGCCGTAGCCGGCAACCGCCGAAGCGGGTTGATCGCCGTCCTTCGCAAAACGGTCGATTTCCACAAAACTGCCCGCGTCGAAGAAGCCAACAAGCAGGTTACGAGCCGCAGAATCCGCCGGAATCTGAATACCCATAATTTCTACCTCCATCGCATCATATTAACAAATCAAAAGGGTGTGAATCCTAAAAAAATCCAAACTCCCCATATTGTTTAAATTATAACAAAGTGTTTCAATTTTGACAAGCCTTTTTTACGCTTTACAGACGGATTTTGCAAAAAAATCCGCAATTTCAAGGCGTGTATCACACAAATCTCGGATATACCCCTTGTTTTGCATAAACATCGCCGTTTTCGGGTCGCAAACGACCGCATATTTCGCACCTTTCGCGCGCACCGCATTCAACCCCGCACGAAGCAACGCATCCGTAAGCGATAGGTCGGGGGCTTGCAAATGAAGCAACGTTCCCTCTTCCCCGCTCAACATCAGGCATATCGTACCGAGCGTGACACCGCGTTCGGTCATTTCAAGCACCAGATTCGCTTCCGAACCGAGTTGTTCACACAACGCTTTTGCTGTTTCAGGAGCGGCGCATTTTATTTCGATCATGGATAACGGCCTTTCCGTTTTTAATATACGAGGCGGCGATTTTCTTGGTTGTCGCGGTCTCCACCAGCAATCCGCGCACCTCTTCGGGTGTCAAATGACGCCAGTCGCCGATCTTCAGCATACCCATACGCACGGGTCCGATCGCGGTACGGCGCAGACGGATAACCTCCAAGCCCGCCTCTTCGCACGTGCGACGGATTTGACGGTTGCGACCTTCACGGAGAATAACCTCCACCACCGTGCGCTCAGGAGTCGACATCACGATCACCGCTTCGGCGGGAGCCGTGCGACGTCCGTCGATCACAACACCTTTGGCGAACACCTCAAGTTGTTGCTCACTTACCTGTCCGCGCAGAGTAACACGATAATATTTCGGGATATGACGCGACGGGTGCGTGATGGCGTTGGCGAAATCGCCGTCGTTCGTCATCAACAGCAAGCCTTCGGAATCGCGATCCAAACGACCGACGGGATAAATGCGCGCACCGGTGCTTTCCACCAAATCCGCCACACATTTACGACCTTGTTCATCCTTCAATGTCGTGACATATCCGCGGGGCTTGTTGAGCATGAGATAGACCGGCATTTCGGCACGTTCGAGCTTTTTGCCGCACACCGTCACCACATCTTTGCGATCATCCGCTTTGTCGCCGAGCTTGGCGACACGACCGTTAACTTTCACTTTTCCTTGTTCGATCAATTCTTCGGCTTTGCGTCGCGACGCGACTCCGCGTTCCGAAATCAATTTTTGCAAGCGCACCAACGCCATGATTCTTCACACATCCTTTGAGTTTATGCATTAAGTTTATGTTAGTGCTCGTTTGAGCAGCCGACGAAACAGCTGTTCCGTTTTTTGCCACCACGAAAGCGGCGCACACGGCAACACCGATGTTGCCGCGGTGATCGGCACCTCTGCCAAACACGTTTCGTCCAACATATAGCGTACCGTTCCGATCGTATCCCCTGCTTGAACAGGAGCCCACACATAAGACGGCAGATTGTAGTCTGTTTTGATCATATCTTTCAAGTCGCGCAACAGCGCCACCGTTTGCGGTTTCACGGTAACCGACAACTCCGTCTTCTCGCCTCCGAGCACCGTCACCGAACCGATCTCCGACGGACACAATTCGACCGCCGTCATGAGCGAAAACCCCGCATCCAACAATGCTTTATGTTCGTTCCAATCATCGGAACAATCGAGCGTCACGGCGATCAGCGTCACGCCGTCGCGCGTTGCCGCCGACACCAAGCAACGTCCCGCCTTCGAGGTGTATCCCGTTTTCATACCGATCGCGCCGTCATATTCCGCGAGCAAGCGATTGTGATTTGTCAGGTGCACCGAACGGTCACCGAGCAAAACGGTCGTGTCTTGCGTGGCGCATATGGTCGCAAGCAGATCGTTTTTCAGCACCTCACTTGCCAAAAGCGCCATGTCGTACGCACTCGCACCATGTCCTTCGGCATCCAGCCCCGAAGGGGTCACAAAGCACGTATTTGTCATGCCGAGTTGTGCCGCACGCGTATTCATGAGTTCTGCAAACGCCTCGTAGCTGTCAGCAATCGAAAGCGCAAACACATTGGCGGCATCATTCCCCGACGACAACAGCAAGCCATAAAGCAAATCGTTTCGCGACACGGTGTCGCCCACGCAAAGTCCCAAACTACTGCCTTCCACATCCAGAGCCTGCGCACTTGCGGTCAACACAGCATCGGTCGGCAACATCTCCGCCGCCAGCAACGCCGTCATCAGTTTGGTCGTGCTTGCCATGGCACGTTTACTGTGCGCTTGTTGCTCGAACAGTACGCGTCCTGACATCGGTTCATACAATATCGCACAAGCCGCATCGGAACTGACCGCAACGGCATCCTGCGCCGCCGCACACGGCAACGCCCCTGCAACAACCGCAAGCACAAACAACACGATCGCCATTCGTCGAACTACATACAAGAGTACCACCTACCCGCAACATGTTACTTTACAGTATGCGGATAGATGGTAATTTAATCACTTTTCCAGAACGATTTCATCGACTTGTTCAGAGGTCAAAGGCTCAAGCGCAGCGGAATCCTCTTTCTTAAACAAACCAACCACTTTGTCGACCATATCGGGCACCATGCTGACAGCGCGGTCGACCGTATCGGGTTTGGCAACGACCGGCAGCATATTCACCATGCCGTCACGCACGACCAAGAACGCAACGGGCGTCACGTTCACGCCGGCACCGGTGCCGCCGCCGAAAATGTCGCGATCGGATTTGTTGGGCAGATCACTGCCACCCGCCGCAAAACCGTATGTCATACGGGACACGGGAATGATCGTCACGCCGTCGGGAAGAGTAATCGGGTCGCCGACAACCGTGTTAACATCGACCATTTGCTTGATCTTTTCCATCGACACACCCAAAAAACTGTTGATATTCTTCTCCATTGAATGACCCTCCTGTTTATGTTTCAACTTTATGTCCAACTGTTTTTAAAGCGGATTTTGCCGTCCACCATGATTTTAAAAACAAAATGCCCATTTTACATAGCATTATCAAGCCTGCATACGCCAAGCCAAACGGCCACAGCCACAGCACCAGCCGCATTTTTACATCACACGATGTCAACGTGAAATCGGGCACCACACGAACACACGGACGCTTGATACGAATCACCTTGGACAGCGCCGCAAGCGACACAGTGACGGCCGTGCTGATCCTGCCGTAATTGAGTGCGATATCGTCCGCTTCCTCACCGCCGACGCGAACATTCAACGCCAATTTGCGGATCGTAACAAACCGTTTTGCCGATTTGAGAGTGGACGAAAAAATACGATACAGCGTCTTAAAAATATTCAACACACCGCTGATGCCTTCTTCTTGGAAGAAGGAGCGAAGCTCGTCAAGCAACGACGGTTGTTGCTGTTTCTCCTCTGCCGTTTTTTCGGTAACGGCTCGTTTGGGTTCATCCGTTTTCGGTTCTTCCGTTTCGGTAACTTCTGTTTTTGTCGGCAGTTCAAAAGGAAACGACAATCGAAACACGGGAATCAGTCCGTATAAGTAAACAACCAAACGCCAGCCGTTGACACATTCGATTTTGAAACCGAGCGGTAAAAAGAACAGTGACAACAGAACAGCCACGATCAAGCAAACGATCGCCAGCAGGATCCATCCCACAATTGCCATTCCGTCACCCCTTTCTTACTCTTCCTCGCCCTCCGAAGCCGACGATTCGCGAATCACGTCATCGAGCGTCGGCTCAGTCATGATGCGTTGCTGTTCTTCCTCGGGAAGCGGCGGCAGATCTTCAAGCGCCTGCAACCCGAAGCTGCGCAGAAAATTGGCGGTCGTGCCGTAAAGAAGCGGTCGACCGGGAAGCTCCAAACGGCCGCGTTCTTCGACGAGACCTTTGAGCATCAAGCCTTGAATGACCGCACCGCAATCAACCGAACGTACCTGCTCGATGAACGCTTTGGTGACCGGTTGGTTGTATGCGATGACCGCAAGCACTTCCAGCGCCGCTTGCGAAAGCGGTGTATTGCGACGGATCTCAAGCGCCGCGCGCACCGCCTCCGCCGACGACGTTACGGTGCAAAACTGATACGCATCTTCAAGCGGCACGATGTGGATGCCGCCTTTTCGCATTTCATATTCCTGACGAAGATCTTCACACAGACGCTTGACGGTGTCTTCGTCGACTTCAATTGCCTGCGCGATACGCGACACGCTCATCGGCTCGCCCGAAGCGAACAGGATCGCTTCAATATCCGCGCGACATTGATTCACATTTTGACTCATTCCATTTCCACCTCCGTGGGAATTTCGGTCGAGGCGCCGGGAATCATCGAAACTTCCACGCCGTCACCGTCACCGTCGACGGTGATGCGCTTGACTTTGATCAGTTCGAGAAGCGCCAAAAAGGTCGCCACCATTTCCGAACGTGTTCTCGATTCGGTGAACAACGAACGATAGGAAACCGTTTTTGAACGGTAGAGATTTTGCAACACATACGCAATGCGTGACGACACCGACACGATCTTGCGCGACACGATTCCGCGAAACGCATTCGGCGACGGCGGCAAACGACGACGTCCGCGACCCGCGGCACGCAGATACGCCTCGCAAAGCACATACGGCGGATGCTGACGGCGGTAGGTGTAATCGGGGGGTAACTCCTCCTCGTTGCGCACAAAAATATCAAAGCCGACATGACGCTCGCCGAGCTGTCCTGCAATTTGACGGCACAATTGATATTCAATCAAATCACCCGTCAATTCGCGACGAAGCTGTTCGGTTTCTTCCTCGTGTTTAGGAAGAAGCATCACGGATTTGATTTGCACGAGACGCGCCGCCATATCAAGAAATTCGGTGGCAACTTCCATGTCAAATTCTTGCATTTGACGGATCGTATCCATGTATTGCTCGAGCACTTCGGCGATCGGGATATCGTAAATATTCAGTTTGTTCTTCTGCACCAGATAGAGGAGCAGATCCAGCGGCCCTTCAAATACGGGCAACTTATAGGATATCGCTTCCATGCGGAGAACTCCTTAATAAATGTTTGGCATACCGAAAACAAAGAAAAGCACGCGACAGATCACGTCACTGAGCAACGAAATCACACTGCTCACACCGGGGGTCAACAACAGCACGATCAAACCGATCGTGAAATAGCGCTCGTAACGCGCCAACGTGAAAAACCATTTTTCGGGCAACACGAGCGACGCAATGCGCGAGCCGTCGAGCGGCGGGATCGGGATCATATTAAAGATCGCAAGCGTCAAGTTGATGCCGACGATCACATCGATCAAAAAGAACTTGGCGATGCCGAGTGCCGTTAAATACAGATCAAACCACGCTTGATCCATCGCGATCGGATACGCGATTTCCGCCACAAGATACATCACGCGAAATACCGCGACGGACAGGATCACGACCAAGAAGTTGGACACAGGGCCCGCCAAAGCGGTGAGTGCCATGCCGACGCGTGGATTACGGAAATTGCGCGGGTTGATGGGCACAGGCTTCGCGTAACCAAAGCCGCACAGCAACATCATCAGCGTGCCGAACAAATCGAGATGCTTCAACGGGTTAAGCGTCAAACGGCCGTGCCATTTAGCGGTGCGGTCGCCGAGCCAATACGCTACGAGTGCGTGCGCCAATTCATGGATCGGCAACGACACAAATATCAACACTGCATACGTGATCAGCGAAAACACGATGTAGAGGATCGCGGTTTCTCGCGTGAATCCACCGGATGTGAAAATTTCAAACAAAGATAAAAGCACGGTTTCATCTCCCTATGATACAACAAAAAAATTACAATATGCTTCAATATACTAGTATAGCGGAAAAAACCGAAAATTACAAGGGTAAAACCGAAATTTAACAAAGACACCCGTGCAAAAATCCTTTACACGGGTGTCTGATTCGTATTTTACATCAATTGTGCCAACAACTCACGGACATCCGCAGTCGAAACCTGACCGTTACCGTCGACATCCGCCGCTTTTACCTGCGCCTCATTGCACAGATCGTTGTTCATCGTATACTTCAAAATCAAGCGGCAATCCGTCGTGGCGGCGATGCCGTTCATATCCGCATCACCCGTCACAGCGATGACCGCTTCGTCGACAACCGTGCCGTTGACGGTCAAGCGGAGCACCATGCCGGTCGCAAGCGTACCGTTGACCGCTTCTCCGGTCGCCGAGACGACCGACAAATAAGCACTGTGATCCATGGCGGCGAGCAAATCGCTTGCCGTCGTGCCGACTTTCACATCACCGAGAATACCGTTTTGCACAGCATATTGACCCGAGATCGCCGTCGGCGCGCTCGCCTTATGGCTGATCAATTCGCAGGCATTCCATGTGGTGTAGACATCCTGCTCGCCCGCGTTATAGATGTTGATCGCCGTGACAACCACATTGCCGTTTTGGTCGGCATGACCTTGTTGACGAATATATGCACCGAAGTCGAGCATCAAATCGTAATCGGCACCCGCGAAATCGAGATCACCGTTGCCCGCAAGAATCGAAGCGGTCACGGTTTGTGCGGTACCGCTCGGATCTTTATAGGTCAGATGCACGTTCCAATACGCGTTGCCGCCGGCTTTCAAATGCCAGTACGGTGTTTCGTTGATGTTGACCGTACGCGAAGCGAGAAGCGTTTCAACGCGAGGCCAATAATATCCCTCGCCGCCTTTATAAAGCGTCACACTGCCGTCTTGCGCGCCGTAATACGGCCAAATGTAAGAACCGTTCGACTCCATAGGCGTCGTCGCAACACCTTTACGCGGCATCAAATCCACAGACAGGTTGTTCGCCATCGCATCGATAAGTGCTTGGTTGCGGCAACCGAGACGGTATTCGTCGGTCGTACCCCAAGCAAGCTCCGCTTTCGCCCATCGAATCGCCGACGCCAACGCATCGGAGGGATTCGACACCGCTTGCGCTTTGGCAAGCGTTTGCGACAGTTTCGAAGCGGTCGCAAAATCCGACAAATAGTCGGCAGGCAAGCAGTTTTCAAGCAAGAAATTCGTCAAGACATTCGATGCCGTTACATGTTGCGCCGCATTGGGATGTGCGTAACCGCCGTCGGCACCGTAAGGCAACTCGAGATAATAATATCCGTTGGCGGCACCGCCCATGTTCGCGACCGCTTGCTTAAGAGCGTTCGGGAAAGCGGTACACATCATGCCCGTGCACCAAACGATCTTGGCATCGGGGTTTTTCGTGCGCGCCATCGCCATCAGATTTTCCACACCCGCTTGGAATTGACTTTCGGTCAATCCCGTTTTATCGCGCGACATATAATCGTTTGTGCCGAGGTTGATGACCACGATTTGCGCGGGCGGATCAAACTCATACAAATCTTTATCGCGCCACATATTGGTGTAGGGATAGAGGTCTTGCAGGTTGATCCCGTCGGTGTTAAAACCGCTGACACAGCCGTAGCCGCTGGCTTGCGTCACGCGCACATTCGCGCCGAGTGCTTCACCCGTCAGGTAGGCGTACGTTTTCGTACCGTCCAAAAACACGGGATAGTCCGCGGGGATCGATTGATCGGACGCTCCCGACCAAAGGCTGGCGCCCGACGAGATCGAGTCACCGACAACTTCGATCGTGATCTTATCAAACGGCGGTGTCGCAAGCGGCGTACCGTTGAAGGTCACGGACGTCACCTTCATTTGCGAGACGATTGCTTCGGATTGTTTGTACACTTCGATATGGTGAGTGCCGTTTGACAATCCCGAAGCCAGTTTCAACGTTTTGGTGACGGTGGTGCTTTTCACACCCGCATCGACTTGCATGCGCGAACGCACGCCGTCGACGATCACCGTCAAATACAGATCGGTGCTGTACGAGCAACGCACTTGCGCGGTGATCGACACATCACCGCTTCCCTCAAAATAGAACTCAAAACCCGAAGAGGTGGTATCCATCTCCAATGCTGTGCCATCCACATCGACACGACCCTGGGTCTTATAATAACCTTCCAGCGTTTGGAAATTCCACGCTGTCGAAACAGCAGACGCGCAAAGAGGCAATGCGGACAACAACAGCACACAGCACAATACCATTGATACAACACGTTTCATCTCATCGTTCCTCCCTATCAATACCGCATATCGGCGGCGGTTTTGTCTTGCAATTTCTGCGACATATCGGCGGCATACCGTTTAGCAGTCGCCAAATCGTGCTCTTTCCAGTTGCCGCATTCCACGGCACTGACACCGGGGATATCCCCTTCAAACGCGGCGATAAACGCGAGAGTCTCTTTTATCAACAAGAGCACATCCGCATCCTCCATGTCACGGGTGAGAAAATAAAAACCCGTTCGACATCCCATCGGTCCGAAATAAATGATTTGATCGGAAAACGCGCTGTTGCGCACGAACGTGGCAAACAAATGCTCAATCGTATGCACCGCGGGCATTTCCAAAAACGGCGGTGTGTTGGGTTTGACAAAGCGGATGTCCCACGTGGTGACGTCGCCGTCCTTGCGCGACAGGTACACGCCCTCCGTCAAGACGTTGTGATCCACTTCAAAGCTCGCAATTCGCTTCATTGTTTGTCGCCTCCATACCAAATCGTTGACCGGAAAAATCGATATCGTTCGTGAGCTCCATGCCACTCGCGCCGCCGTCAAAACCGATCAACATACGCGCCGCTTGTTCGGTGACCTCATCGCACAATTCGTAAAAATCCTGTTTGCTGACAACGGCATCCTCTTTCAACCACATGCGATGCTTCAGATTGGCATAATCCAAATCCGTGACCTCTTTGGTGCGAAGAAGTGCTGAATACCACGCACCTTTTTTGCGCAGACGCTCATAAAACCGAATCGCTTTACCTTTGAGCTCCGTGCTGTCGGTCATCAGCATCATCGATTGTCGCATATCGGGAATCAAATGACGAAGTTGTTTCTCGGACACGGTTTTACCGATCGCCTTTTTGAGCAATTGATGATAAAATCGCGCGAGAGCGCGCTCAAGCTGTTTATCCTTTTTCGGCAACACCTTCGTCAACGGAAACGCCGTGACGATCTCACCGTTTTCATGACGCAAAAACAGCGTATCGAGCGCACTTTCGATGTAATAATGATACGGATTGTCGTCGTTTGCGAATTCGGGACGAAGCATTTTAAGTTCATCCTGCCAATAACCCACAAACGGATGGATCATGCGGTCGGCAGTGTAATGACACAAAAAGCCTTGCACATAGCTTTGGACGATCGCTTGATCCTCGGCGGGTGTTTCGCGCACGATCTCGCGCAATATCTCCACCAAATCCGACGGACGCACCTCATGAAGCGCGTTGCCGAGCGGCAGTCCCGCTTTGCCGACAAGCCACGGATAGGCGCGATAAAAATACAGCAGATCGGGACCTTGGTTGCCAAGCAAAAAGGCGTCTTGGCGTTTAATAACGGGCAAACCCGACAGCGGAAGCATCCGTCTGCCGAGCAGGTAGTGTGTGATCATGGCGGGCATAGTATGTCCTCCTTTTCAAGCAACTCCCGCAAATCCTGCGGAAGCGGTGCGTGAAGTGTCAACACTTCGTTTGTAGTGGGGTGCACAAACGTCATGTCCGCGCAATGAAGCGCATGGCGCGGCAAGGTTTCATCCGTGCCGTACATGGTATCGCCGACAAGCGGATGACCGAGCCATGACATATGCACCCGAATTTGGTGGGTACGCCCTGTGTCGATCACGACCGACACAAGCGTGAACGCACCGTTGGTGGCAAGCGCTTCATAATGCGTGACGCTGTCCTTGCCGCCCTCGCCCACTTCACGCGAGATGGTGCATCCTTCTTTAATCCGAATCGGTTGATCGATCGTGCCCTTGCCGTGCAATTCGCCGAGCACGATCGCATAATACCGTTTTTTCGCCGCCGTACGCATCGTGAACGCCACGTGCGGGTTTTTCGCCGCTAAGAGCAAACCGCTGGTGTTACGGTCCAAGCGGTTGAGCGGACGAAACGACAGCGGTTTGCCTGTTTTCTCAAAATGAGCCACCACGGCATTGGCAAGCGTCGGGTCAGGCTTGCCCGCCGACGGATGCACAGCCAGAAACGGCGGTTTATTGACAACCAAAACATCGTCATCCTCGAACACAACATCGAGCGGGATATCCGCCCCTTCGATGCGCACCGTGTCATCGGGCATGGTGACTTGCAACACCTGTCCCGCACGGATGGGATCGATGGTCCGAACGTGTTCGCCGTCGAGCATGATGCCGTTTTCGACGCATTTGAGTTTGACGACCATGCGCCAGCTCATGCCGCATTCACGGCGCAAAAACGTTTGCACCGTTTGTCCGTCAAGCTCAATCGGAATGGTATAGGTTATAACGTGCGGCATCTTACTCGACGCACACCGTCCAACCGAAGGTATCTTCGATGCGACCGTTTTGGAGATCGGTCAATTGATCGTACAGCTTTTGCGCGATCGCGCCGATTTCGCCGTTGTTGATGTTGATGACTTGATCGTCCACCTTGAGCGAGCCGATCGGCGAAATGACCGCCGCCGTGCCGGTGCCGAACGCTTCTTCAAGCGTGCCGTTTGCCGCGGCATCGATCACCTCTTGCAACGCGAGCGGACGCTCTTCCACTTCCACGCCCCACGATTTGAGCATTTCGATGCAGGACATACGGGTGATGCCGCTCAGGATGCTGCCTTGCAATGCGGGCGTGATAACTTTGCCGCCGATTTTGAAGAAGACGTTCATCGTGCCGACTTCTTCGATGTATTTACGTTCCACGCCGTCGAGCCACAACACTTGGGTGTAACCTTGCGACGCGGCGACTTCTTGCGCCTTCAGCGAAGACGAATAGTTACCGGCGGTTTTGGCAAAGCCCGTGCCGCCTTTGACGGCGCGGACATATTCGCGCTCGACATAGATTTTCACGGGGTTAAGACCCTCGGGATAGTAGCAACCGACGGGAGACAAAATCACCATGAAAATCAAATGATCGGCGGGATGCACGCCCACGTGCGGATCGACCGCAATGATAAACGGGCGGATGTACAGCGAGGTGTCGGGCGCATCGGGGATCCAATCTTGCTCGATCGCGACGAGTTTCTTGACCGCTTCGACCGCGAATTCTTCGTCGATCGCAGGGATGCACAAGCGCTCGTTCGACACGTTCAAACGCGCCATGTTGCGGTCGGGACGGAACAACAACACGCGTCCGTCGGGCGCACGATAGGCTTTCATGCCTTCGAACACCTCTTGGCCGTAGTGCAGGCACATCGCGGCGGGATCCAGCGACAGCGGACCGTAAGGCACGATGCGCGCGTCATGCCAGCCTTGACCTTTATCATAGTTCATCATGAACATGTGATCGGTAAAATAGTTGCCGAAGCCGAGCTTGGACGCATCGGTCGGTTTGGTTTTCAGGGTTTTGGCGAGTTCCACACGAATCTCTTGCATAGGTTTTACGCTCCTTTTGCTTGTGCGGCGAACGAGCCGCGCATAAAATATACGAAAACATTATAGTATCTTTTTTTAAGAATTGCAAGACGTTCCTGTTGGTTTTGCAAATTTTTGCGGAATATCGCGCTTGTGCGGGCAAAAGCACTTGTAATTTTTGAAATTTCTGTTACTATATGAGTATATATGTTTTCTTATAAGGAGTTGTGTGACTTATGCAACAAAAAACACCGTTTTATATCACCACCGCCATTGCGTATGCTTCGCGCAAGCCGCACATCGGCAACTGCTACGACATCGTGCTGGCCGATATGATCGCGCGCTATAAGCGTATGACCGGTTATGATGTGTTCTTTATGACGGGCTCGGACGAGCACGGTCAAAAAATTGAAGATATCGCCAAAGAGCAAGGGATCACCCCGAAAGAGTATGTCGACGGCGTTGCCGCTCTGATCAAAGAGCAATGGGATTGCCTCGATACCACGTACGACAAATTTATCCGCACCACCGACGACGATCACGAAGCGGTCGTGCAAAAGATCTTCAAAAAGCTGTATGAGCAAGGCGATATTTACAAGAGCGAATACGAAGGCAAATATTGCATTCCCTGCGAGTCGTTCTTCACCGCTTCTCAGCTTGTGGACGGCAAATGCCCCGATTGCGGACGCGACGTGACCGACGCGAAAGAAGAAGCGTATTTCCTGCGTTTGAGCAAATATCAAGATCAACTCGCGGCGTATTACGAAGAAAACCCCGATTTCTTCCGTCCCCTCTCGCGCAAAGCCGAAATGGTCAACAACTTTTTGAAACCCGGACTGTCCGATCTGTGCGTGTCGCGCAGTTCGTTCAAATGGGGCGTGCCGGTGGAATTTGACGACCGTCACGTGATTTACGTGTGGATCGACGCGCTTTCCAACTACATCACGGGTATCGGCTACGATCCCGACGGCAGCAGCGAGCGCTTTGAAAAATTCTGGCCCGCCGACCTTCATGTCATCGGCAAGGACATTGTGCGTTTCCACACCATTTATTGGCCAATCATTTTGATGGCTCTCGGTCTGCCGCTCCCCAAACAAGTCCTCGGTCATCCGTGGCTCTTGTCGGGCGAAGACAAGATGAGCAAATCGCGCGGCAACGTGCTGTATGCTGACTCGCTCGTTCAACGTTTCGGCACAGACGCGGTGCGCTATTACTTGCTGTCCGAGATGCCTTACGGCAACGACGGTACCATCACGTACGAAAGCTTTATCACGAAGTTCAACGCCGATCTCGCGAACACGCTCGGCAACCTTGTCAACCGCAGTATTGCAATGACCAATAAATACTTCGGCGGCACAGTGAACGCTCCCGCCGCGATCACCGACGAACTCGACAAAGATCTCTATGCCGTTGCGGCGGATACCCTTAAGAATTACACCGCTTTGATGGAAGAATATCGCAACGCCGACGCGGCGGAAGCGATCATGACGCTTGCTAAGCGTTGCAACAAATACATCGACGAGACCGCTCCTTGGGTGCTTGCCAAAGATGAAGCGAGCAAAGATCGCCTGGAAACGGTGTTGTATAACCTGCTCGAATGCATCCGTATGCTCAGCGTGATGCTCACGCCGTTCATCCCCTCGGCTTGCGCCTCCATTGCGGCTCAACTGCAAATCGGCGAGGATGCCACGACGCTCGAATCCCTCAACAACCGTACCGCATCTTTCACGGTCGGCGAGGCTTCGCCCTTGTTCCAACGCATTGACGCGGCAAAAATGCTTGCGGAAATCGAAGCGGAGCAAGCAGCGGCGATCGCGGCAGCTCAAGCCGCCGAAAAAGCGGCGGAAAACGTCGCGTTCCTGCCCGAAATCACGTATGAAGAAGCCACGAAAGTGGATCTGCGCGTAGCAAAGGTGACCGCCTGTGAGCCGATCAAAAAAGCGAAAAAACTCTTGAAATTGACCCTCGACGACGGAAGCGGTACGCCGCGCACGGTCGCGTCGGGTATTGCCAAATTCTACAAACCCGAAGACCTCGTCGGTCACTCGGTCATTTTGGTCGCCAACCTCAAACCCGCTGTCCTGTGCGGTGTGGAAAGCTGCGGCATGATCCTTGCCGCGGATGCCGTAAAAGAAGACGGCAGCGAGGATGTGCGCGTGCTGTTTGTGGACGGTCTCAAACCCGGTAGCACGATTCGGTGATCAATATGGCGATGATTTTCGATTCCCACGCACACTATAACGATAAACGCTTCGACGACGATCGCGACACGGTGCTTGCGGAGATGCTTCAAAACACCGTGTGCGGCATTGTCAACTGCGGCACCGACCTCCAATCCTCCAAGCGTTCGATCGCACTTGCCGAACAATTTAACGGCATGTACGCCGCAGTCGGCTTCCATCCCGAAGATCTCGAACACGTCGATCGCGACTACGAAGCATGCGCCAACCTGCTGTCGCACGACAAAGTCGTTGCGATCGGTGAGATCGGACTGGATTATTATTGGGATGCGTTCCCCCGCCCTGTTCAGCAAGAATGGTTCGTTAGGCAAATGCAACTTGCCAAAACGCTCGACTTGCCCGTGATCGTGCACGACCGTGACGCTCACGAAGATACACTCACGCTTCTCAAACAAGAGCGTCCCGTCGGTGTGCTTCACGCGTTTTCGGGCAGTGTCGAAATGGCAAAAGAGGTGCTGAACCTCGGCATGTACATCGGACTCGGTGGTGTCGTAACGTTTCAAAACGCACGCAAAACCGTCGAGGTCGCACAGACGATCCCGCTTGATCGCCTGTTGTTGGAAACCGATGCACCGTACATGACGCCTGTTCCTTTCCGCGGCAGACGCAACGATTCAACGATGATTCGTTTTGTCGCCGCCAAGATCGCGGAGCTTCGAAACATGGAAACGGACGAAATTTTGGACATCACCACCGCAAACGCCAAGCGTTTGTTCCGCATTTAAAACAAAAAAATCCCGCATGAACCAAAGCGTTCATGCGGGATTCTTTTTATGCATTCTTCTTTTTACGAACGATCAATGCCACGAACGTCACAACAAGAACGATCACTGCGACCGCCGCCGCCAACGCGACACCGATCAGCACAGGTGCATATTTGCCGAGTTTCGAGAACACGGACTCATCGTTCGCCGTCATCGTGGTCGTGGTTGTCAAATCGGTCGCTTCGCTTTCGACCGTCGTGGTAGTCACAATCTCCATGACGATGTTGCCTTCGGCATCCGTGCCGGTGGTAACAGGAACCGTTTCAAGCGTGCCCTGTGCGTTCGTCACGATCGCAACGGGAACCGTCACCGTGTTGCCGTTCGCGTCCGTCGCGGTGGTGTACGGGATCGTGGCAACCGAACCATTGGTATCCGTCACAACCGTCACAGGCAACGTCACGGTGGAACCGTTCACGTCCGTTGCCACCACAACAGGAACCGTCGCGGAATTACCATCCGAGTCGGTGGTGGTGATGACAGGAATCGTAACGGAAGTGTCGCTCTCATCGGTCACGATCATGGTCGGCAATGACGTCTGCGTGGTGCTGTCATTGGTCGATGCTTCTGTCGTTGTGGGAGATGTCACACCGGTCGGTGTTTCAACCGAACCGTCGTTGTTCCACACACAGCCGACGACCGTGTAGTTCAAGTCGTACACCTCATCGCTGTCGTCCGCCGCACAGCACTCATCAAAGCTCAAATACAATTGAGACGGCGCATCCGACAACTGTTCAAACTCAAAGTTCAACAGGACGCCGCCTTTGGTCACGCGACCGCCTGTCGCATACACACACTTCACGTATTTTTCTTCCGTATGTGCTTTTGCCATGAACATCGTGCCCGATTTCGGAGAGATGCTACCGGCATAAACGCTTTCTTCAATATAAGACAGAACCGCAGGATCGTAGTGCAAATAGATCGTGGCGTTACAGAAATTCGATTTTTCGGGAAGGGAGATCGACACCGTCACGATGCCGTCGCTTTCCGAAGCCGAAAGCGTGAACGCCACTTGATCCCCCGTCGCCGCCGACACTTCAAAACCAACCGACAGCAACGCGGTCATAAGCGTCAAGCAAAGCAAGCAAGTTACCCATTTCTTGAGCATATGCAAAACCTTCTTTCATACAAGCAAATCACATCAATTAACAAAGCGGCGGTGAACACCAATGAGATGTTCACCGCCGTGATGTTGTCATTGGACAGATTGACTACCCTTTAAAGGATTAGGCAAGACCAACGCTCTTATTGAGGATATAACGGATATCCTCGGTGTTCACTTGACCGTCACCGTTGGCATCCGCCGCCGCAAGCGCACTGCCGGACACGGTAGAGGCGCCGGAGATGTGGCGGAGCAAGGAACGGCCGTCGTTGGAGTTGATCATGTAGTCGCCATCGACGTCGCCGGTGCTGTACTTCGAACGGATCGTGAACTCATTCAACGTGACCGAGGAAGCCGAGCCGGCCGACGAGCAAATTTGCACGCTGGTGATTTCGATGCCCGAGGCATTCAAGTCGGAGATCTTGATCATACCCTTGAAGGATTGACCGTTCGCCGCGATATCGCCGCTGCCGCCGTCAAGGCTGTTGGGAGCAACTTTCGCGTTGATGTTATATTGGGTGCTACCGCTGTAGAGGATGATGGACGTGTTGGCAGTTGCGCTGATGTTGTAGATCAGCACATCATCGGGAGCCGCCGCCACTTTACAAGCATAGGTGCCCCACGGCCAGCCTGCCTTCACACTGTTCAAACGGAGACCGCCGTTTGCGAGATTTTCGGCATTCATTGCCGAGATATCCATGCTCCAGTCGTTCGCATCGAGAGAGATGTAGGTCTTCGGGAGAACGTTCGGAACAACGCCCATCGCGGTACGAAGCTCCATCACAGCACGGATGTATTCACCGTTCATCGAGTTAACGTTATTGTAAACAGCATTTGCTTTTTGGATTTCCGTCTCAACGAGAGCTTTTTGCTCGCCGGTGTAGGTGCCGGCCGCAAGTTCGCTGGAAGCGTTGTAGATCCAATTGTTGAGCTCTTGCTTCTCAGCAGGAGTCGTGGTCGCGGCGTTACGGCCAACGATCATCATAACACTACCGACCGCACGGTTTTCGGTGACATACTTGTTGACACCGTCGTAGTTCAAGGTCGAGGATCCGCCGCCGTCAAGCGCCACGCCGCGGACGCAGCCGAGCTCGATCAACGCGTCGCCGACCTCTTTAATGGTCATGCCCGCGCCGTCGCCGCTGTGGTAGTTACGGCCGCTGGAAACGAAGTAGACATAGGTGCCGTCCGCTTTGACACCGATTGCGGTGCGTTGCGCACGAGTGCTGTTAACGTCGAGTTCACCGACAGAGGTCATCGGGCCTTTGTTCGCCACGTTCACGCCGCCGTCGACGATCGGATAGGTCGCCGCCATGACGGAGTTCGCCTTCTTCATGATCTCTTTGGCGTCTTCATTAAGCTCTTCCGCGTAGATTTGAACCTTTTGACCGGGGGTCAGGTTTTTCAGATAGTTCGCGTAAGCCGAGTTGTTGTACGCATAAAGAACGAATTGATTCTCTTCGAATTTGGTGCCGTAGGTGTTGGTGTTCACGGAGACAACTTCGCCTTCGAGAACGCTTTCAGGCATCAGTTCGGTGCCGTTGAGTTTGTTGAAGACAACCTCAACGCCTTTGTAACCCGAAACCGTGTCGGTCTTGGAGCCGCAAGCGGAGTCGAAGTAGCAGTACGGATCGTAGCCCCAATCGCCGTTGTAGCGCTTGTTGATACGCGCGATGACGGAGGAGCCGACTTCCTTGCCTTCAATGTAGAAGTGGTAGGACAGCTCGGAACGGACGAACTCAAAGTTGCCGTCCTTATCGATGACAAAGCTGTACTCGTTGTTGGTCTCGTGGTCGGAGAGGATGCGACCGTTGCCGATCAAACGACCGGTCAAGGTGCCGAAGTTGCCCGAACCCATCGAGAAGAACTCACCGTTGATCGCGCCGTAAACGTCGTAGCCCGCATCTTTCGCCGCAGTCACGTTCGCCGACATAGTCGACGAGGTACCGGCGTTCTTAATATAAGCCATAGGAACCAGGTTGCTGGCTTTGGGGTTAAACTCCATCACATACGAATCGGCATTGGAACCTTCGTACTTGGCATAATCCACTGCGCCGTAAGGAGTGGAAATCTGCTCCGTTGCGGCAACGCTCGACAATTGTGCTGCGGATACGCTGAAGACCATGCAGGACAACAGCACTGCCACGACTGCCACAACGGCAAGCACTTTGGACGAGTAGGACTTGATCGTCTTTTTCATTGTGTATTCCTCCTGTATTGTAATGCGTATTGTCCGCAAACCATATCACGGCACAATACATCATCATAAGTCAGTATTATCATACCGCACTTCTTTGGAAAAGTCAACAGCCAATTTTCGTTTATTTTAAAATCTTTTGTTCAATATGTCAAAACACTCTTTTGGAATTGTTGCAGGTTTCACAAACACCGCTTGTTCTTCACAAACAAAAAACAAGGTTGCCTTTTCAAGCAACCTTGTTAATAACCCTCGTATTCTTCGTCCGCCAAAGACGGCAGACGTTCAAGCATTTCTTTTGCCGTTTGCATGGACGAAGCCGTCGCGTCACCGCCGATGATACGCGCAAGTTCGCGACAACGCTCTTCCCCGCTCACGGTACGCACCTGCGTCACGGTGCGATCTTGTTGAACGGATTTTTCGATCAGCACTTGATGATGCGCGCAAGCCGCGATTTGTGCAAGGTGGGTCACGCACAGCACTTGCTTGCCGCCGCGCGCACCGATCTCGCGCAATTTGTAGCCGACTTTCGCCGCCGCGCGACCGCTGATTCCCGCATCCACCTCATCAAAAATGAGCGTCGGAATGTCGTCGGCGGTGGACATTACCGCTTTGAGTGCCAGCATGATGCGCGACAATTCGCCGCCCGACGCGATTTTTGCGATCGGTTTCGGAGGTTCACCCGGATTGGCACTGATCAAAAATTCCACCTTATCCGCGCCGCTTGCGGTCATCGGTGCGGGATCGATCGCCACATCCAATGTAACGCGCGGCATATCCAAAAAGCGAAGTTGTTCGCACACCGCGTTCGAAAACACGGAGGCAGCGTTCTTGCGCGCCGCGGTCAACGCTTGCGCGGCTTCCACAAGCACCGCCTGATCGGCTTCCAGCTGTTGCGACAAACGAGCAAGTTCTTCGTCCGCCGATTCATACCGTTGCCATTCTTCTTGTGCCTGCTGCAAATAGGCACACGCCGATTCGGTTGTGCCGCCGTATTTACGCGTCAAACGACGGATCAATTCCAATCGTTCTTCAATTGTATCCAATTCGGCGGGATCGAAATCGGGGCTGTCGCAAAGACCCGTCACCGTCGCCGCGATGTCCTGCAATTCGGGTAACAGCGTATGCAGGCGAACG
This sequence comes from Acutalibacteraceae bacterium, assembly GCA_045637645.1. Taxonomy (GTDB): domain Bacteria; phylum Bacillota; class Clostridia; order Oscillospirales; family Acutalibacteraceae; genus RGIG1959. The sequence goes on from JAZTZV010000014.1 coordinate 47,737, forward strand.
GACAAATCCTCCGCCGCCGACAGATGACGTCCCGTATCGCGCAACAGCGTTCCCGCTTGTTCCAAAGCCGAAACGGTGCCGTTTTCCTCTTCACTGCCATTTAAAATTCGATCGGTCATTTGCAACAACCGTGAAATTTTTTCGGCATTGTGCAACACGTCACGGCGAGCAACCAAGCGTTCCTCTTCCTCGACCGTCAACGCCGCATTTTCCAATTCATCAATTTGGAAACGGAGCATATCCATGCGCTGTGCTTTTGCGGTTTCGTCCACATCCAGTTTGCGGAGTTGGCGATGCGTCGCGCAATATTGTCGATAGCATTGCGCATAACGCGCGTGAACATCCGCCAAACCGCCCAAGCGGTCGAGATATTCCACGTGGCGTTCCACCGACAGCAACGCTTGGTTTTCGTGTTGTCCGTGAATGTTCACAAGGCGTCGCCCGATCGCACGCATTACCGCCGCGGTGCAAGGTTGGTTACCGACAAAGCACAGACTTTTGTTTTCCGCCGAAATGCGACGGCGCAACATCAACTCATCCTCTTCACAGGAAAAGCCTTGCTCTGCAAGATACTCCGTCACCGTCGCAGGCAGTTCGTCAAACACCGCCGTGACCACCGCGTGCGAACAACCGCTTCGCACCAAATCGCGGCTGGCGCGTTCGCCGAGCACCGCCGCGAGCGCATCGATCAAAATCGATTTTCCGGCACCCGTTTCACCCGTCAGCACCGTTAATCCGTCTTGTAAGGAGACATCCGCACGCTCGATGACTGCTACGTTTTCAATATACAATTGTTTGAGCACGGGTATCCCCTCCTTTATTACATATTACCTTATATTATATCAATCCAAGGTGAGATCTTTCAATGTATGCGACAGGCGCATCGCTTCGGTCTCGGTTCGCGCAACGATCATGATCGTGTCATCACCCGCGAGTGTACCGACAATTGAAGGTAATTCCATGGAATCCAGTGCCGCACATACAGCACCCGCCGTTCCCGCCAAGCATTTGACGACCACCATGTTACACGCATGATCCACCGAACGCACCGCATCACGGAACAGCGTGTGAAGTTTCGATGATACTTCTTTGGTTGCCGCTGATTTCACGGGCGCATAATGATAACGTCCGTCCTCGCCGAGCGTTTTGATCAAGCGCAATTCTTTAATATCACGAGAAACCGTCGCCTGCGTAACAGAAAAACCCGCTTCGCGCAATGCATTTGTCAATTCTTCTTGCGTGTCAATGCGCTCGCGCTGAATGATTTCAAGAAGAGTTTCTTGTCGTTTGGCTTTCATGAAACATACCTCATCGTCTGTCTATCAATTTTTGCGTCAAGATATCGTAAAACGCATATTCCTCTTTCAAGGAGATCAAGCGCGCATCGGTCGGATGACGTCGAATCGTCACTGTATCTTCAGGAGAGAGCAACACTGCTTGTTCGGAGTCCACCGTCAGATAGGCTTCCGATCCCGCGCGCACCGTCAAAGACGAGCTGTCCGAAAACAGCAACGGACGCGTGTGCATTGCGTGCGGACAAATCGGTGTCAGCAACATACAACTCAGTGCGGGATCCACCACAGGACCGCCTGCTGACAACGAATACGCCGTCGAGCCCGTCGGGGTCGCTACGATCACGCCGTCCGCACGGTAGGTCGTGACGGGGTTTCCGTCCGCCGACACTTCCATCGCGATCAAACGCGACAAATTACCGTGAGACACGACCGCTTCATTCAATGCCGAGAACATCATCACGTCGCCGTCTGCACGCGAGAGCGTGACTTCCAGCATCATACGCGATTCCATTTTATAGCGTCCTTCCAGCAAGCGTCCGAGACGATCGAGCTGATTCATTTCAAGACCCGCCATAAAACCGACGTTGCCGCCGTTGACGCCGAGAACGGGTACACCGACCGCCGCGGCATTTTTCGCAATGTGGATCATCGAGCCGTCGCCGCCGAGCACCACCGCCATGTCACATGACGCAAGCATCGCCTCTTCCCGTTCGCTCAGCGGGCCGTCTTCCCAAGACATCAGATGAAGATCTACGCCCAGATCACGCAGAGCGTTTTCCAAAATCGGTGCCGCTTGAATCGTACCGCTTGCCGCACGATTGACAGCATATGCTACCTTCATGACGTCTTCTCCTTTCATTAGGCTTGAAATGTTTCAAAAGCACCGCGCACCACATCACTCGGCGAAGGTTGTCCCATCGCGTCCGATGCCGTCAGCACGGCGATATATTCAATGTTGCCTTCGCCGCCGACGATCGGCGACCACGACAAAAAGGACATGGCATAACCCTTTTCGCTCCAAAAGCGTTGCAACGTTTGCAACACGCGTACATGATCCTTCGGATTTTTGACAACACCGCGTTTGGAAAGTGCGGCACGCCCCGCCTCAAACTGCGGTTTGATCAAGCAAACTGCGACACCGCTCGGTTTGAGCAACCGTGTCAGGCTGTCCCAAATCGATGTGAGCGAAATGAACGATACGTCGACTGTGCATACATCCACCGAGCCACTCACGATATATTGATCAATCGTGTCGTGATTGCGAATATCGGTTCCTTCGAGCGAAATCACACGCGCATCCTCGCGCAAGCTTTGCGCGAGTTGATCGTGTCCGACATCCACCGCATACACGCGCGACGCGCCGTGTTGAAGCAGGCAATCGGTGAAACCGCCGGTCGACGCGCCGATGTCGACGCAACACAGACCGTCCACCGACAAATCAGTTTGTTCCAAGACTTTGAGCAATTTTTCACCGCCGCGACCGACAAAGCGTTCTTGCACACCGCACACGATCTCATCGCTCGGCTCAATTTTCATCGACGCTTTTTTCGCCACCGCGCCGTTGACCGTCACATGTCCGTCGGCGATCAAGGCTTTGGCTTTGTCGCGACCGCGCGCGATTCCGCGCGCCACCAACGCGGCATCCAGCCGCAACGCCTCACTCATCGTCGGATTCCTCAGTCAAAGCGGCCGCGTCTTCCTCGACAACCGTGTTTTCATCCGCGACTTGTTCTTCAACAGGTTGCTCTTCTTCGACAACGGAGATTTCCTGTGCCGCGTCCTCAGACGGTTCGCCGTTCTCATCAGAAATCGGTTCATCCACGGGATCAAACGTCACTTTCGTGTCGTCGTTTTGCGCCATTTTATCAAATTCATTGCGTTTCGGTTCGGTCGGGGTTTCTTTTATCGCCGCCACAATACCGTCCACATCCAAGCCAACCAAATGCAGACCCTCTTCCACCGAGCAGGCAGGAACAAAACGATCGATTGCATGCAATTCATAGGTTCTGGCAAAGTTGTTTTCGGCAAGCATTTCGCCGAACATTTCGCCAACGCCGCCGTGGCGACTGCCTTCTTCAAAGAAGATGACACGGAAATACGTCAACGCGACGCGCATGCACGCGGGATCGATCGGCTTGATGCGATTCAGCTTCAGCACGGACACAAATTGACCGTCCTTTGCCAATTCATTCGCCGCCGCCAACACATGTCCGAACAGACGACCGTACGTTACGAGAAGAACCTCCGAACGGCGCGAACGGTACCACGTAAACGGTTGGTAGTCAGGCTTATAGCTCGCAGGAACCAAGCCCTCGCCGCCCTTGGGATAACGCACGGCGGCAATGCCGTCGACATCGTAGATCGCTTGGCGCAAATGCACCTTCAGTTCCTCAAAGCAACACGGTGCATACACCGTAGAACGCGGAATGGAATTGAGCATCGGGACATCGAAAATGCCTTGATGGGTTTCGCCGTCATCGGGCACAATGCCTGCGCGGTCGATTGCCAACACCACATGGCTGTTGATGATGGATGTATCGTTGATCAATTGATCGTAGCTTCGTTGCAGGAAGGTCGAATAGACCGCGAACACGGGTGTCATGCCGTTTTGTGCCAATCCCGAGGCAAACGTCACGGCATGCTCTTCGGCAATGCCGACATCGAAACAACGCTTCGGGTATTTTTGAGCAATTTGTGTCAAGCCTGTACCGTCGGTCATGGCGGCGGTGATCACACAAAGGCGATCATCCTCCATCAGTTCCATCAGTTGATTGCCGAAGGTGCTCGAGAAGGTCGGTTGCGACGAAGGCGGTTGACCCGACTCGATATCAAAACGACCGATGCCGTGATAAATATCAGGGTTGCGCTCGGCATAAGAACAACCTTTACCTTTCACGGTATCCACATGCAACAAAACAGGCTGACTGATATCCTTGGCGGCTTCGAGCGCAAAGGTCAACTCACCGATATCATGTCCGTCGACAGGTCCGAGGTAATAATACCCCATGTCCTCAAACATCGAACTGCTGCGATACATTTTGTCTTTGAGCATTTCCTTCACGCCGAGAATCACGCGATATATACTCTTGCCGAACAACGGTACTTTGCGTATACCGTTGCCGAATTTACGCTTAAAGCGGACGTATTTCGGGCGCGAACGCATGCGCGACAGATGACGCGCCACAAAGCCGACGTTGTTATTGATCGACATGCGGTTGTCATTCATGATGATGATGAGCTTGTCGTGACTGCGACCGGCGTTGCTGAGTCCTTCGTAGAACAGGCCGCCCGTCATCGCGCCGTCGCCGACGACCGCCAACACGTATCCGTCTTCACCGAGAAGCGATTTTGCTTTCGCAAGACCGTTTGCCGCCGACACCGCCGTACTGCTGTGACCGACGATGAACGTGTCGTAGGGGCTTTCCTTCGGTGACGGGAAACCCGACACGCCGTTCAAGCGACGCAACGTGTCAAATTTTGAGAAGCGTCCCGTCAACAGCTTATGCGTATAGCATTGATGTCCGACATCGAACACAATTTGATCCTTGTCCAGATCAAACACACGGTGCATGGCAATCGTCAATTCCACCACACCGAGATTCGACGACAGATGACCGCCGTTCTCCGAAACGGTATGGATCAATTTTTCGCGCACTTCCGCGGCAAGCTCTGTTAATTCCTGTTCCGAAAGGGCTTTGAGATCCGCGGGAGTTTGGAGCGACTCCAAATGTTTTGTTTGCTCAGACATACAAAAACTTCCTTTTTGATCATTTAAGCGTTGGTCGGCATCAGCATGCACACGGTTACCGCGATCACAATGCCGATGAGCACACCGACCAGCACTTCCATCGGTCTGTGACCGATGAATTCTTTCAAATCTTGAATTTCTTCGGATTCTTCATCCTGTTTGCCGTCACGCATATCCTCAATCTCCCAAAGCTTTTGCGTTTGACGCATCACTTTGTTGAGGGTTTTGGCGTGAAGACCGGCTTGCCATCGCACGCCCATGGCGTCATAAAGCGTCACGAACGAGAAAATCACGGCAATGGCAAATATCGGCGAATCAACGCCCGCCGTCATCGCCGTCGCAACCGTCATCGAGGTGACCATGCACGAGTGCGAACTCGGCATGCCGCCTGCGCCGTGAAGACGTTCGGGGTCAAAGCTTTTCGTTTTAATAATGGAAATTATCACCTTTGAGGTTTGCGCAACCATCCAGCCGAGTATCGCCGAAAGCAATACCGGATTCATCAACAGATCCACCAACGGATCGAACAGTTCTTTCACCTGCGGCTTCCTCCTCTTTCACATCCCAAGCACACCGCTTATACCGAGCGGCACAACAATTGACGCGTCAACTCACGCAAATCCTGCGCTTCGTCGCCGAACACGTCAAGTGCTTCAAGTGCTTGTTGCGTTTGCTCGTCGGCGAGTTGTTTGGCACACTCGAGTCCGAGCAGCGACACGTATGTAACTTTTTCATTCTCCTCATCTGCGCCGACGGGCTTACCGAGCGTTGCGGCATCCGACGTGACATCCAAGATGTCGTCGACGATTTGGAACGCGCGACCGAGTGCCGCGCCGTAACGTGAAGCGGCTTGCTGTTTGTTTTCGTCACCGCCGCCGAGCACCGCGCCCATTTCGCAGGAAGCGCGAAGCAATGCACCGGTTTTGCCTTCTTGCAAGACTTGAAGTGTTTCCAAGCCAATCGCTTGACCTTCGCTTTCGAGGTCGATGGTTTGACCGCCGACCATACCGTAAATACCCGCGGCATCCGCCAGCAGTTTCATGGCTTTGACCGCTGATGCGGCGCCGACGCGCGCCACATTCGCGTCTTCCAAGCCCCATTCGAACGCACGTGTCAACAACGCGTCGCCCGCCAAAAGTGCCATATCCTCGCCATACACCGCGAAGGTCGACGGACGGCCGCGGCGAAGCAAGCTGTTATCCATGCAGGGCAGGTCATCATGCACCAGCGAATAGCAATGGATCATTTCCATCGCGCAAGCATACGGCGCCGCCGCACGGGCGTCACCGCCGCACAACTGCGCAAACGCAACCGTCAACACCGGACGAAGACGTTTGCCGCCCGCGGCACAAGCATGAATCATCGCTTCACACACCGTTTTTTGCGGACAATCCACCGACGGCATGGCTTCCTTCAATTCGTTCTCGATTAACTCCAGATACCCCTGCATTGCGGGAGAATAGAGTCCCATATCGTTCACCTCTTAATCGCTGAGTGCTTCACCCATGGATTGCATTGTATCCTCAGGAACCGCAAGCGTATCATCTACACCGCTTTCCGCCGTCGTCAGCTTGATAATTTTTTGTTCAGCGGAGCGAAGTGCTTTTTGGCAAAATGCCGTCAGCTTCGCACCCTCTTCGAATAATTTCATTGATTCATCCAATGTGCAACGACCGCTTTCGAGCGTTGCCACAATTTGTTCAAGGCGAGCCATCGCCTGTTCAAACGTGATTTGAGTCGACATTGTTTTGCCTCCTTATCCTTCTACCACACAAGAGAGCTCGCCGTCCGTCAAACGCACCGTCAACCGATCCCCTGCGTTTGCGTCCGCGACCGACGTCAGCACCTCGCCATCCTTATACGGGATCGCATAGCCGCGAGCGAGAACCTTGAGCGGGCTGAGCGCATCGAGCTTCGCCGCATCCGCCGCCAAACGGCGACCCGCGCGAAGCGTTTCCTGATTCGCCGCGGCACCGAGCGCTTGCGTGAGCATATCCAAGCGCATTTGTCGTTCTTCCACATAAAACAGCGGTGAACGCAAACAACGTTTTTCACCGATCATTTTCAAGCGGTGCTTCTCGCGTTCCAGCGCCATGCGCAACAATTGCTCGCGACGTTCGTTGTTGGCTTCAATTGCACGAAGCAACGCATCCGTATCGGGAACGGCAAGCTCCGCCGCCGCCGAAGGCGTCGGGGCGCGCAGATCCGCCGTGAAATCACAAATGGTAAAATCGGTTTCGTGTCCGACCGCCGAGATCACCGGAACACGCGACGCATACACCGCGCGCGCGACACGCTCGTCGTTAAACGCCCACAATTCTTCAAGCGAGCCGCCGCCTCTGCCGAGGATGATCACGTCGACATCCTCGATCGCATTGACACGCGCGAGCGCATCGACGATTTGGGGCGGTGCGCCGTCGCCTTGCACCAGCACAGGTGCAAATAACACCCTCGCCATCGGATAACGACGACCTAGGACATTCAAAATGTCGCGCACCGCAGCACCGGTCGGCGAGGTGATCACGCCGACGGTGCGGGGATAGCGTTTGAGCGGGCGCTTGTGCGACGGGTCAAACAGTCCCTCCGCTTCAAGTTTACGTTTCAACTGCTCATACGCGATTTGCAACGCGCCCACGCCGTCGGGTTGCATGGAGTCAATATACAATTGATACGAACCGTCTTTTTCATACAGCGATACGCGAGCGCGCACAATGACTTTCATGCCGTTTTCAGGCGTGAACGTCAGTTTGGATGCTGCCGCGCGGAACATCACCGCACGAACCAAGGCATTTTCGTCTTTAAGAGACATGTACAGATGTCCCGATTTATAATGATTGGTGAAGTTGCTGATCTCGCCGCCGATGTACACCGACGCAATGTTACGATCCTGCTCAAGCAAGGATTTCACATAACGATTGAGTTGCGAGATGGAAATAACCTTCACGGTATGATTCATCCTCTCACTGCGGGATTTGTCCCGTCTGTCGAATTGCCGTCAACACCGCAATGCCCGCGGCATTGTCCGCCGAATAGATCGGGTCGGCAAACGCGCCGCCGAAGCGTTCGGTCAGCGCTCGTTTCAAAAGCGTGTTGGACATGACGCCGCCTGCATACACGATCGGCAAATCACCGTATTCCGCAAGTAAACATTCGGTCATCGACGTCAACGCCGCTTCGATGCTTTTCAAACAAAAGAGCGCCACTTCCTCGTCGGGAGCACCCGACGCGTGCATCCGCTCACATTGATTTTGCACACCCGACAGATGACAATTCGCCCCTTGCATGCTGGCGCGGGGCTTGTACACTCCCGTCGCCGTCAACGACAATCGGTCAAGCGCCGGTCCCGCCGGAAAGCGAAGTCCGAGCATGCCGCCCACGCGGTCGATCAATTGTCCCGCTTTCAAATCGAGCGAGCGCGCCGCCACACGGCAACGGATCAAGTCGGTTTCATCGGGTTCAACAAGCAACGCATCCGTCGTGCCGCCCGATACGTGAAACGCCAAAAAGCGTTCGCGCATCCACGGCAGATGTCCCGTGCCGTACAACGCGGCCGCAACGTGCCCTTGTTGGTGCGTGAACGTATACAGCGGCACGCGAAGCACCGCCGCCAATTCCCGTGCCGCACCGACGCCCGCCAAAAAGCACGGCATATATGACCCTTCAACTTGTTGAGGACGGTCGGACGCGCCGATGCAATCGATCGGGGCATCGGACAGCTCGCGCAGTTGTTCCACGATTTGCGGCAATTGTCGCACATGATGAAACAGTGCATCGCTTTGGCGAAGTCCCATTTGCCCTTCTTGCACGGGCAACAATTGCTTTTGTTGCACGAGTGTGTCGGTTTGCGGTGTGTACAACGCGGCGGACGTTGTGTAATTACTGGTGTCCAGTCCGAGCGCCGTCATCACACTTCCGTCTCCTCGACGGTTTCGCCCATTTTTCGCGCCACAGCGCCCAAAATGCCGTTGATGAACGGAGGTTCGTCCTCTTCACCGTAGGTTTTGGCGAGCTCGATCGCTTCGTTGATCGCCACGCTGACAGGCGATTCATCCACATACATCATTTCGTAAAGTGCCAAGCGCAGGATCGCCAGGGTCACTTTCGACAAACGATTTTTGCTCCAACGGTGCGAATATTCTTCGATCAGCGCATCCGATTGCACGCGGTTATCATCCGCACCCACCGCCAAACGAATGGCAAATTCGTCGGGTTCGATGTCGCGCGCTTCAATCGCGCGGTCGATGACCTCTTGCATGTCGGTTTCATCGAAGCAACGTTCGAAAAGTAAAATAAAAGCCAGTTCGCGAGATTTACGTCGTGCCATGAAGTTCTCCGACCTTTCTGTTATACGTCATAAAGTTAAAAAACAAAAACCCTCCACAAATTCGCGGAGGGCTTTTTCACCGTCTTCCGCGCCGGTATGGTATCCTCTCAAACACGGCGGCAACAACGGGATCAATCGTCTTGCTGTTCGGTTGTCTGAGGTTCTCCGGCGGCACGCGCCACATGAATGTTGACTCTCGTCACAGGACTGCCGGTCATCGATTGCACGGCATTTTTAACAGCGGTTTGCACCGCTTCCGCCAACGTCGGGATATGGGCGGTCATAGTCGGTTGCAGATATACATCCAAGCTGGTTTCGTTGGCGTTGCTGACAACACCGATCGAACGAGTCGCCGAAGACGACATCATGCCGCGAATGTGCATGGGACGTTGCGCCAACGCCGCGACACCTTCCACTTCCAAAGCCGCGTTCGCGGCGATGGTCGCGATCACCTCTTCGGAGATGATGTAGCTGCCGTCGGTTGTTTTATAGGTTTGTTCACTCATGAATGAGCGCCCCCTTTGAAACAAATTATGATATAGGCATAGTATACCATCTTTTTCGGGCGAGCGCAACTGATTTTTCAATTTTTTCATATATTTGTTATATATATTATTGTTCCACCGCCAAAATATTGATATCCTGCGCTTCCACCGCCGATTGTGCGGTTACGATTTGTAAAATTTGCAGACTTTGAGCCTGCGTCAATTCTGCCGCTTTCACAGCCACATGGCAGTTGCCGTTTTCAATGTACACCACACAATCTTCGAAACCTTTCGCGCGCAACAAACTCTCAATTGCATCCTCCTGCTCGACCGCCGCCGCCACCGTGGTTGCCGCCGCGACCGCTTCCTGCTTCACACTTTCGTCAATTTTCACACCCTGCAACGTATCTTTCAAAATATCGAGTGCTTCCTGCCGTGCCGACTCGCGGTTTTGACGCGCCGTCTCAAAATACGACTGTTGCTCCGCTGCGGCGGTGGTGTTGTTCACAAACACCGATTCGCCGAGGTTTTGAGCCGTTGTCGTGCCGGTGGTATCCGTCGCCGCCTGCATCGAGGGCGATGTTCCGGCGACATAGTAGTTCAAATACACCGCCGCACCGAGTGCCAGCACCATCACAGCCAACACCACGTGTTTCTTTCCGAATCGCTTTTCTTTCATCACTCATGTCCCCTTTTCTGAAGTATACGGAATCACGCATACGCGTTTTTCGGTAATATCAAGTGCAGTGCGCACCGCCAGCATCACGCGCGCCGCCACCGCTTCGTTTGTTGCTCCCTCACATGTCACAACCACACCGCGCACCGTCGGTTGGATCTCTGTGACAAGCAACCCCTTTTTGCCGCTGTCGTCATCCACTGTCACCACCGTCTTTTGGCTGTCATCCCGCACGGAGATTTGTGCACCGTTTTCGCTGTGATCGGTGTTGGTTTTCTCTTCATTGGCATACACATATTCCACGCTGTTTTCAAGCGTGACCATCACCGTTGCGCGACCTGCTCCGTCGATCGACGACACCATATCCGCCAAGCGTTTTTCGAGTGTCGCGGCATACACAGCGGTCGTGTCGACGGCCTCCGTCTCCGCTTGACGATCATCGCGCACCAAAAATGTCGACAAGCCGATCAGCACAATACCGCCGAGTCCAAGCGCCACCAACAAGCGATAGCGTTCTCCTTTTTTGAACCAGCCGCGAACGGCATTCATCCACTCAGCCGTCATAATACACCTCCACTGTTGTTCCCCATGCCTGTTCCAACGTCGTATAGACTGTGCGCGCAAACGCATGATCCTCCTGCGCGAGGGTAACGCGGACACATTCAATATATATGCTGTCTGTCCGCGACATATCCCTTTTGACCGACACATCTTTCACCGTTACCGCGTCCCCGAGACGCGCTTGTGCGTCCTGCAACAACGCTTGATCCAGCAGATCTTGAATTTGTTCGTCCACCGTTTCACTCAGCGCAGACGGCACAGCGGTATGCGCGGGAAGCGCGAACAAATCGGTCGCCAGCTCCGTCAAAGCCGACAGCGGTGACATCAAACAACAAAAGAAAAAAACGCCTGTCAGCACCTTAAAAACACGGCGCATTGTTCCCGCAGGGCACAGCGTATGTAACAATGTACATCCGATTCCCGCCGTACACAAACCAACCGCCCAATCTTGAACCTCGTTCATCGCACACCTCCCGCTCCGAGTGTCACGAGCGTGACGGAAATGACCATCAACAGCGCTGAAGACGCCAGCACAGCGATCAATGTTTTCATCACCGATTTCGCCGCCTCTGCCACCGAAGCGATGGCATCAAACCCAAACAATTCGGCGGTGGTTTTGACAAAAAACAGCACCACATCCCAAACCACACATTCCAACAAACTCGGTAAAACGATCAACGCCGACGACACCACACCAAAACCGCCGATCGTGCCGCGAAGCGTCGACAGACATCCTTGCACCGTGTACAACGCTTCAGACAGTGAGCCGCCGACGATCGGCACGAATCCTGCCACCGAAAACCGCAACATGCGACCTCCGACCGTGTCCGCACTCGCCGAGAGCACGCTTTGGAACGACAAAAGCGCCACAAACACTGTCATCGCCAGCGTCAATAACCACGTGTTGGTTTTTCCCACCATGCCGCCGACTTTTCCGAGACGATGCTCAGAATCCATCGCCTCCGCCACACCGAGCGCAAGCGTGACCGCCGCAAGCGGCAACATGACCTGTCCGACAAGCAACGTGATCCCCTGCGCCGCCGCAATCATCAAGGTTTGATAAGATGTTGCCGCGGCGGTACTGCCTTGCGCAAACAGCGACGCGGCATAGATCGGCGCAAAACTCAACGAAAACACCGACGCACTTTCGACCGCTTCGCTGACACGCTGTACCGTTTGCCACAACGGCCCCAAAAGCGGTGTGACCGCCGCGAGCATGCACACCGCACGAAACAGAACCTGTTGTTTTGTGCCGTTCGGATGAAGCGCCTCAAAAAAAGCCAGTAACAGCAACGTTGCGAGCATCATCAGTGCCGAAGACGACGGCAACGACGACGCGTCGGACAGCAGATCCCACAATGTCGATAATGTGGTTTGCGGTTGCAGTGATGTAAATGCCTCGAGCGTCCATTCCCCGATTCCCAACCGTTCCATCAACGCTTGTGTTTCACGCGGAAGGCCGTCAAATAACACCGACGCTCCGCTCGCTTCCAGTTGCTCCTCGAGCACATCTTCTGCATCTTGCGCCAGCACACACGGCATCAGCAACAATGACAATGCAATCATTGCCGCCGCTATTTTCAAAATTCGTTTCATGTCATCACCGTTTGCGATCGAATCAAATGCTCCAGCAGCGATGCCGCATATTCAAACAGCGGCAACGCACACACAAGCAACAGCACTTGACCTCCGAGTTCCGCCTTTGCGGCGAGCGCCGATTCTCCCGCATCACGGCAAATATCCGCTGTCGTTTGCGTCAACAAACTGATACCGAGCGCTTTGAGCAACACCTGCGTATACACCGTATCGATCAACGCCCCATCGAACAACGAGCTGACACGTTGCACGAGGGGGATCGCCGCACCGAGCGCAGAGGCAAGCAACAGTACCCCCGCCGCCACCGTCAACGCCATCGCCGCCGCAGGCTGTGTCTGTCGCAGTATAAGGAAGTCGGATCGTAGCCATGT
>JAZTZV010000015.1:0-1992 GCA_045637645.1 Acutalibacteraceae bacterium
GGTGATCGATGCACGAATCGATGCGACCGCTGTATGTGTCTTTGAGCGAGCCGAGGAGCTTGTCGTCTGCGACGTCGGCCGCCACCACAAATCGAAGTCGGATCGTAGCCATGTCGTTCTGTGGGCCAAGGAGTTGCATCAAGGATTTGTCTTCCTAAGACCGCTTGGCCTCCGACTTGGTGATCGATGCACGAATCGATGCGACCGCTGTATGTGTCTTTGAGCGAGCCGAGGAGCTTGTCGTCTGCGACGTCGACCGCCACCACAAATCGCGGTTCAAACATGTCACAAGTGGCGTCACAGGTCAAATACTCATATTTCTCGGGGATCTCATCGCCGCATTCGACGCGCACGCGTTTGCCGAGTGCGCGCAATGCATGATACAGAGCGAGTGCGCTGCCGATCGTGTCGCCGTCGGGGTATTGGTGCGTGAGAATGACGATGTCGTCGGCGTTTTTCAGCATGGCGGCGGTTGCCGCGGTATCAATCATGCGACTCATTGCGCATCCTCCTTATCGTTGGCGTGCAACGAGCGGAAGGCTTCGGACAGCTTGGCGCTGTATGCAATGGAATCGTCTGCCACGAAGCGAAGCTCGGGCACGTGACGCAGTTTGAGTGCGGCACCCAATTCGCGGCGCATGTAACCTGCCGCGGATTGCAAGCCTTTGACAGCACTTTTGGCGGCGTCCATGCCGTCCATAGAGCTGACGTAAACAGTGGCGTAAGAAAGGTCGTTCGTGACTTCGGTGCGCACGATGGAGAGCATGGTGCCGCTGACGCGCGGATCTTTCACGGTGCGAAGGATCGCGGTCAGCTCACGCATAATGTCTTCGGTGGTGCGGTCGTTACGGTGTCCTGCCATAAAGCTCGACTCCTTTCAACGGAACCCGCATCAGTCGCGGTATTCCTCAATGATATAGGCTTCGTAAATGTCGCCTTCTTTGATGTCGATGGTTCTTTCGAGGCCGATGCCGCATTCGTAGCCGGCGGCGACTTCTTTTTGGTCGTCCTTGAAACGCTTGAGCGAGGACATCTTGTCGTCGGCGATGATGATGCCTTCGCGCACCACGCGGATGAGGTCGCCGCGGCAGATTTTGCCGTCGAGGACGTAGCAACCCGCGATGATGCCCGCGCCCGTGATCTTGAACACGTTGCGGACTTCGACGCGACCGTGCATAACTTCGCGCGTCTTCGGCGCAAGCATGCCCTTCATGGCGTCCTTGATCTCGTCGATCGCGTCATAAATGATGCGATACAAGCGCATATCCACGTTGTCGTGCTTGGCGACTTCTTGGGCGGTGGGATCGGGACGGACGTTGAAGCCGACGATGATGGCGCCTGCCGCGCTCGCGAACATGACGTCGCCTTCGGTAACGGCACCGACCGCACCATGGATCACGCGCACGCGCACTTCTTCGTTGGACAGCTTTTGGAGCGATTGGGTGACCGCCTCCACCGAGCCTTGCACGTCGGCTTTGACGATGATCTTAAGCTCTTTGACTTCGCCCTGTTGCATTTGATCGAACAGGTTGTCGAGCGTAACCTTTTGATATTGATCGAACATCGCTTGCTTTTGCTCTTGCTTGCGTTGCTCAACCAGCTCACGTGCCAAACGCTCGTCGGTAACGGCGTTGACGATATCACCCGAGGTGGGAACTTCGTCAAGGCCCATGATTTCCACAGGCACCGAGGGGCCCGCCGCGTTGACCTTGCGGCCTTGGCTGTTCACCATCGCGCGCACACGACCGACGGTCGTACCCGCCACGATGATATCGCCCGAGCGGAGCGTACCGTTTTGCACAAGAACGGTGGCGATCGGGCCGCGACCCTTGTCGAGACGCGCTTCGATCACGACGCCCTTGGCGGCGCGGTCGGGGTTGGCGCGAAGCTCACGCATTTCCGCGAGAAGCAACACGTTTTCAAGCAAGGAATCCAGACCCATGCCGGTTTTCGCCGAGACAGGCACGCAGATCACGTCGCCGCCCCACTCTT
>JAZTZV010000016.1:0-50597 GCA_045637645.1 Acutalibacteraceae bacterium
TCGGCAGGGCTGAAGTCGGCGTTCGGGGTGAACTTCACGCTGTAACCCGCGTCGCTGTCCGCCGCCATCGTCAACACACCGTCGTCATAAGTGAACGAACCCGTACCGCCGATTTGTTGCGCATCCTTGTTGTACAGCGAGTGATAAGAACCCGCCAGTTCGAATTTTTGTGTGAACTTGAGGTCATAGAGCTTGACATAAGAATCGAACTCGCCGATAACGTAGTAGGTCACCTTCGTGAATTTCACGTTGCCGCTTGCAGGCGCGTGACCGAGGTTGCGAATGTAGGAGCCGACGTCATAGAACTCCTCGAGATAACCTGCAGGGAAGTCGGTGCCGCCAAGCTTGGCGACTTCGGACAAATGGATCTCGTGAGCTTCGGCGTTCTTGTCGAGATAGGTCAGCACCACGTTGAATTGCGCCGTGCCGTCTTTCTTGACGTAGAGATAGCCGTTGTTGACAGCATCAAAGCTGTTTTCATACGCCATGTATGCCGACGGCCAGGTCCACTCACCTTCGCTTCCTGCGCCGTTGTACATCGTGACCGAGCTGTAAGAATCGTCGTTCCAATACGGCCAGATCGCGCCTTGACCGTCGTAATCGTTGAGAACCAGTTGCGATTCGTTGGGCATCAGGTTGTTATTAGTCGGCCAAGTTGCCTCCGTCCATTTCGCATAAAGCGTGAAGTCATACGGTACGGAGGTGTTGAAATCGTAGGGATCGGTGAGTTCGGGGTTGCAATACCAACCCGCGAATTCAAAGCCGTATTTCGTCGGGTTCGCGGGCTTGCTGAGTTTTTCGCCGTCCGTCACCTTCACGTCCGCCACCGCCGAACCGCCGTTGGTCTCGAAGGTGATGGTATGCTTGGTCACGACGTTGTTGTAGCCGTAGGTCTGCATGATGGTCGGATAATCGCGGTAAGCCACGTTACAGTCAAGCGGATAGTTGCCGTTGGAATCCTTCCAGTAGGAGCCGTCGTAAGACGGAGTCTTTGTGGTGTTGTACCACTTATATTGCCACATGCCGTATTTCGTTTGGTAGTCGGTGTGTTCCGTTTTCGGATTGAACTGCGCGCCGGTGCCGTTGGTCTTCACGCGCGCCACCCACGTATCGTAATTGTACAAGTCCGAAGTTTGCAACTCGTTGAGCGAGTGAGCCGCCGTCGAATACACGCCGGGGAAATAGCCCGCCGCTTCCATCGTTTCGCACCAACCGAGGCACAAATCGACCAGTTTCGACGTGCTCAAGCCCTCTTGGTTCTCCGCTTCCACGTCGAAATAGATGGGGTACTCGAAATACATGTTGTTCTTTTCCATAATGTCGATGCACCACTTCGCGTCGTCCACAGAGCCCGCGCGCGTGGTCTTGTAGCAATAGTAGTACGCACCGACGTGCATGCCCGCCTCGCGCGCCATATTGTACAGCGTCACAAACGTCGGGTCAGCCTTACGGTCGTAAGTGGGTTTTTGATCGCCGATACGCAGGATGACGAACGAACAACCGTCCGCTTTCATCTTCTTGAAGTCCACCCAGCTGTAATCGGTGTAGGTGGCGCCGTTGACGTTCCATTGAGACATATCACAGCCCCACGCATAAATTTTACCGTCGCCGCCTTGTTTAGCGCCCGCGAGCGCGCTCGCGGTCGTCGGAGCCGCCACAGCAAACAGCGAGCACAGCATCAGCATCGCCATTCCTGCCGCGAGAATCTTTTTCATCATTTTCATCCGTGTTTCCTCCTGTTATTTAGAATTGACCTTTATAAGAGGCGCATATTCTTCTAGTATAAGTATACCATTTTTCTATCTTTTCCGTCAATTGTTTTGAACCGTGGCGGATAAATTTTAGCAATTGTTCCAATCCGTATTTAAATTTTTCGGACATTCTTTACGAAGGCAAACACGGGAGTTTCGGTTTTGCGCAAAAAAACGGCTTGCAACCGCGGTTACAAGCCGTTTTATTGGTTATTTCATGAACGCTTTCACAGCGGCGCGGGCGGCTTCCAGCACACCCACAATCACCAACAGCACCAAAAACGGTACAAGCAAATACAGCGGATCATACGTTCGAGACATCAGCATTTCCGATGCTTTGAGGAAATCCATCACCCCGACAAACCCCGCAACACAGCTCCATTTCACAACAGAACTAATCAAACCAAGACCGTTGTACAACAGGTTTTTCGGGAGAGAATATTCATCCACATGGCGCGACGGCATATACATCAACAATCCGAGCGACAACGCGATCACGACCGTCCATGCGCGACCGAGGTTGAAATCCAACACAAGCGACGGAACATAGAACAACGTCACCATCAGCACAGGTATGCAGAGCGCTTCGGTCGGGAAGCTGACGCAAGTGAGAACTTTTGACGTGATCTTATGCGTGCGCGCCAAGCAAGTCAAGCCGATACCGACGATGAGCGGTAAGATGCTCGACAACAGCACAATTTTGAGACTCTCAAGCAAGCCTTCTCCGAGCAACAACAGCATCTCTGTCCAATCCATACACAAAGCACCTCTTTTTGAGTTTTATCCCATGATACTGCGCATGTCGAATTTTGTCAACAAAACGGCGCAAAAAAGGATCGGTCTTTCGCAAGACCGATCCTTTTTATCTGTATTAGGGTTTTACCACGTCGTCATAATATCCGTCGTCGTCGATCGACGGCTTGGTCGTCGTGGTTGTCGCAACCGTTGTGGTGGCGGTTGTGGTGGTGGTGATCGTCGGCGCGGTCGCCCCGACACCGTCCGCCATCCATTTCAACACAAGATGAACATCCATTGTGTTGACTTTGCCGTCGCCGCTCAAGTCGGCTTGTTTCGCATGAAGGTCATCAAACGAAGGATCACCGATGATTTGGTGCAGCATCAAACGGGCATCCTTGCTGTCGATGCAACCGTTGCGGTTCAAATCTCCCATGATCAGCGATTCGGAAGAGGAGGCGGTTGCACACAGCACGCCGAACGATATCGACAGCACCGTCACCGCCGCCGCGATCCACGCAAGCAACGCGCGTTGTTGTTTCATAACGCCGATCCTCCTTATTCGAATTCCGAAAAATTGATTTCCGGCTCGGTCATTCGAGTGGTTGTAGTCAAAACTGTTGTCGTCGCAGGTACATGCTCTTGCGTTGTCACAGTCGTCGCATTCGTGTGCGTTGACGTTGCGGTCGCAGAAGCGGTCGTCGTCACATCGGACGCATCCGACAGCGCGGTGGTGTCATTCACCGACACCGTCGTCGGGGGAATGACATCCGTCATCTCTCCCGTTATCTCACCCGCCGCCTCCTCCGTCGCCTCTTGCGACGGCGTTGTTGTCGTCGTGACGGCGGACGAAGGCTCGTCGGACGGCGTGTCCGCGGGAGCGTTGCCGCATCCCGCAAGGACACCCATCGCGCACACACACGCGACTGACATCAAAAGCCATTGCTTCATATCGCTTACCCCATCATGTCTTGCACATCCGTAAACGAGGCACTGCAACCATGATACGTGTTCGTACCGGTGTAGTTGTTGTAATGCACGCGCTCAAGGCCGTTAGCATCCCAATAGTGGATGTAGGAACGGGCGGTAAACGCGGTGTCATACGCTTGTTGCAACGCATCACCCGTGAGGCCGTTATAGGTGATAACGGCGGTGTACAAGAAATAGGTTTCACCTTCGTAGTGGTCGACAACGCCGCTGCAGTTCATGTTTTGCACGTACTTGTAATCGACGGTCGTATTGACACCGTTTGCCTCTTTATGACTGTACAACAGCTCATAGTCTTCGGTGCCCGCGGCATTGGCATACTTTTCAAGGGTGGATGTCTTCGCCATCACAAAGCCGTATTCCGCACCGCCTTTGTTGTGATCATCCAGAGAGTTGATCTCGGCATAAACATCCTCTTTCAGCACCGTAACAAAGCGCAAGCCGCCGTACGGATCGCCGTGGTGGTCGAGCGGGTCGTTTTCGGCGTCGCGGATCTGCACACCGACCAAATCATAGCCTTGATACATACCGCCGACGTAGTTCTTCGAGTCAGCCTCTTCCTGAGCAACCGTACCGGTTTCGATCCAGTGCGCATACACATGCACATCGCCGCTGTGCGTCGTATTCCAGTTGAACGGCTCATCTTCGGAAACAGGATCCATATACCAGCCTCTGAAGATATACTTATTGTGCGTGTAATACTCGAATTCGGGGATGTCATAGAACTTGGAAACCTTGCCGTTTTCGAGGAGGAAATCGCTCTCGCCCATGGTCGGCATTTTTTCATAATAGTACGTGCGGAACACGTCGTCGCCTTCGTAATCCTCGTTGTTCGCGTGGAAGATCACGCGGTTGAGGTCGATGACCGCGCCGAGCGTGCCTTGTTGCGCATGGCCCTCGTCCGCCTTCCTGCCGTAGACGCCTTCGAGGGTCGTCGTGTTGTTCGCATCGGCGATGTTCGGCACGGCGCCGCCGTCGGTTTCCACCGTCGCGGTGTAGCCGTCACCGCCCGTCACGACATCCTTGAGGATGGTGTTCATAGGCACGGACGAGCCATCAGCAAAGTTGATCTGCACGACCTCAAGGCGATAGTAATACGGGATTTGCGCTTCTTCGTCGTACCAATGCCACACAGGATAGCTGCCGTAGCCGATGCCCGTTTCAGCGTTGATATCGACCGTCACGGATGCATCGAGGTGTTGGGTGATACGCTGCCATTTCCAATCGTTGCCGTCAGCGGATCTATCCGCCCAGCAAGTCACCTTCACTTGCGCGGAGGTGGGTTTCTCGCCGTCCTCCATGTGATCGCTCACACGGACATAGAACGCCAGATCAAAGAGGTCGGGATAATATTGCAACACGACCGTGACCTTATGAAGCGTACTGCCATCGGGTTGCGCGATCTTTTCGACCTTGCTGTTATCAGGGTCAACCTCATAGCCTTCGAGCGTCACAAGTGCATTGTAGTCATACTCCGAAGACAAGTTCGTATAGAACGGCAGGAGTTCCACAACATCCTGCGTCACATCGTCGCCGTGCGTATGCCACAGGCCGTCACGGTAGATACGGTTGTAGCCGTCGACCGCCACAAATTCACGGTTTTGCGACGTGCTGTTCGCACGGCTGTCGCGGGTCAGTTGGATGTAGAGGTCTTTGTTGAAATTGTGGGCAAGGCCGTTGTCGCCCTGCTGGATATGATTGACGATGACGGTCACTTCCACTTTATCCATCACTTGCAGCCACTTGGCATACAGTGTGGTGTCCTGCGCCACGTCCGCGGGGATGACATCGCCCGCCGGAACGGTGAGATCTTCATCCAGATACCAACCGAGGAAGCGGAAGCCTTTCATCGTCGGATCGTCGATGTCGAGCGCGGTTTCGTAGCTCCAGGTGTGGGTCGTCGGATAATCGCCGTTCATCGTGCCGCCGTTGAGAACGTAAGTGATGTTGTACGTGTTGGGGATCAACGTCGCCACAAGCATATCCTCTTGCGCACCGTAATGGAAGTGCGTCGGTGCTTGATATTCAACGGTGAACGGTTGCGTGCCGTCGAAGGGCACTTTCTCACCGTCAAACGTCGTGGTATGCACACGCAAACCGTATTGATAATACGTTACGCCGTCCTGCGCGCTGATCCAAACGGGCGTCGAGCCTTCGCCGAAGCCGTCCGCCAGAATCACATCATCGCCATAATATTCGCCGTTAAGGGTCATTTGCGAGATAACTTCCCAATTCGACGGATCCATGCCATCGGGATGCACATCGTACGTCACAAGGATTTCGACGCTGTCGGGACGGAAGCCCTCACCGATGAGAGTGGAATCCACTTCGTATTGCAGCTCGAATTCATCGGGCTCGAAATGGTTGTGGATGTTTACCGTGCCGATTTGCGGGTCTTTCGTACCCCACACCACCGTGTATTCTTCGGTGGTATAGGTGTCGTAGTACAATTCGTATTGCACGCTTTGCGGCTCTTGTTGGAACATCGTGACATAGTTCGGGAGAAGCAGTTGTACACGATAGGTCGAGCCGTCATCGGGAATGTTCGTGAATTCATAGCGATCCACGCCGACCGCAAACTGTCCGAGATAATAATAATCCTCGTCGGAATAATCAAGCGTCACGGTTTGGCTGCTGATCGTTTCAAAATAACCGTTCGCGGCAATGCGTTGCAACAGCACGATCGCCGTTTGCGGACGATCTTCTTCGTAAATCGTGCGACGTTCTCCGTCGTCGCCCACATAAGTTGCGCCGACGCTCACAAGACCGTTGATGGTTTTGGGAGCTTTCCACAGCGCCACAAGTGTGATGTCTTTCGTCAGCGCATCGCCCACCGTCACGGTTTGATCGGTCGGGTTGCCGTTTTCGTCGGCAAGCACCCAGCGGTCGAACACATAACCGCCGTCGCGAGTGGGAACATATGCGTTCGTGTTCGGAACGATGAATTGATCGGCAAGAACGGTATTCTCGGTCGTGCCGTTGAGCGTACCTTCATTGGGATCAAACGTCACGGTGTAAGGATGGGCATACACGGTGATGGTAACGGGGCCGCTTTGCACATCATTCGTAAAGTGAACGCCTTCCAGCGCGCTGTCCTCGGGCGCAACGCCGTTTTCAACCGACACGACCGCCGTGTAAGCACCTGCAGGATAGCGACCGTCCGCCGATGCAAGAGACGAATAGTTTACACCGTCCGTCGACACAAGCGTCAACTCCGTGCCGTCTTTGAGCGTGACACCCGACGCGCTGACACGATAATAATACGGAAGGTTGGTTTCGTGATCTTCCCAAGCCCACACAATGTAGGAATCGGCACCGCCCCACACGCCGCTCTCGCTGTCATAGGAAAGCAACACGTCGTGCGTGGTATCGAAATGCTGAGTCACAGGATACCATTGTTTGCCGGGGTTCGTCGGGAAGCCGTAAATCGACGGGTCGTAGAAAGCGAGCACCTTGATATCGACCGCCGACGGCACCAGTGCATCGCTTACGATGTCTTCCACAACATTATACTCAAGACGATGCATCTCGGGCGCATAGTGCATCTCGACGATAACATGATAGGTCACATCGCCGTTTTCATCGACAACCGCGGGTTCCACGGTACGAGTGGTCACTTCGTATTCGCCCATGAACACGTTCGCCGCGTATTCATACGCGATGTTCAGGTCGGTAAACAAATCGATGTATTCGGTCGTCGTCACATCACCGACCGTCTCGCCGATGTAATAGCCGTCTTTGTCGGTGAAGCTTTGACCGACGACCTCGACGTAGTCTTCCGAGCTACCAACGGGACGGTAGGTCAACTCGATGGTCATCTCGCGATCCAAATTCTTATCAATCGTGCCGTCGGCACTTTTGCCGTTAACGATGACGGTCACGTTGACCTTGGCTTTGTTGATCTTTTTCCATTGAGCTGTCAAACGATAGGGCTCGCTGATCGCGGTAGTCAACACCGTACCCGCGGCATACAGCGTGCCGTCCTCGGCAAGCCAACCGAGGAATTCGAAACCTTCTTTGGTCGGAACCGCCGTCGACACGTTCACGGCATCGCCTGTGCGGTGATAGTCGTGAAGCGAAGCGGGGCCGCCCACGCCGCCGTTCAGATCATACACGACGTCGTTGAAGAAGAGGTAACGGGTACGCGCCGCATCGTAAATATCGAGTTGCTGGTTATGACCCGTCAGCGTGTAGCCCACGCCGTTGTAATAATAAATATGGTATGTGCCGTTTTCAAGATGGGCAGAGTACACGCCCGTTGCGGTTTTGTCAAGCTTGATGAAATCCACGCCGTTCGCGGAAACATACAGCTCGACATCCCCCTTCACGGTCGTGATGTCGACGCGCTCACCCTCGGCGACGCCGTTTGCATAAGAGCCGTTGAGGATGACCTCGACGGTGCCCGCAAAGGTTTGGGGCTTGAGCTCATACACCGCCACAAAGGTCATGTCGCTCGTGACAACCGGGTATTTTTGCAAGAGTTGCTCTTGCGTCATCACCGTACCGTCGCCGCCTTGAAGCGTCCAGCCGACAAGGTTGAAGTTTTCACGAGACGCATCACCCGCGAAAGTCGGCACAGCTTCGTATGCCTCATGGTCGGTCACCTGATCGTTGAAAACCTTTTCCGTTATGCCGTCGGTATAGGTGATTTTGAACTGGATCTGTTCACGGCTCACAACCTTAGAGTTGAATATCGCCAGATAGTAATCATCCGTTATCTTGGCGTATTTCACCGTCAGACCGTTGCCCTCTTCAGGATTGACATTCGCGTTTTGGGCATTCGTCTGTTCAACCATGATATAGTATTTGTAATTGCCATCAATATACACACCGCTGTATGTACCGTTGCCGTTATCAGCCCATCGAATACCTTGCTTGTAATGCGCTTCGTACGCTCCCAGCACCTGTTCATAGGTCGTGTATTGCGAGGTTTTCTCATCGTTCGCAAAGCCGCCGAAATACACGCCGTTCTCGTTCATCTCGACGATGTACACAGGCGGTTCCACTGTCAAAATACCGTCGCAGTGGTTGTCGGGGTTTTGAACGGTATTTTGGTTTTTCAGCGCATAGCCGAAAAACACATCGGAAAGGCCCGTGTCCTCAAGTGCTTGCTTGGATGCGTCATCCATGCACTCGAGCACCGCCGCCCAGAAGTTTTTGACGATCGCAATGCGCTCATCATGGGTTTTCGCTTCTGTTTCACCGACAGGAATGAAGTGATACACATTGCCGTTCTTGTTTTCTTCATACGCCACACGGTCAGCATATTTCTTGTTTTTGAGAGCCGTAATGTCGACGTTGACGGTCACGAACGGCACGTCATTGTTGGAAGGGCCGTATTTTGCCGCTTCACCGGGTGCCGCAAACGACTCGGGGAAAACGCCGTTGGCGATATAGTACATATCAAATGCTATCCACTCGGGTTCGGGTTCGGGCTCGGGTTCGGGTTCGATCGTACCCGAGCCGAGCATCACGATGACCGAGCGGGTCGCAGGATCGATGTGTTGCGTTGCCGACGGATAGCCGACCTTCGACGCATTCACCGTGTAATACAGCGTTGTACCGTTATAGTAAATCGCCGTATTAAACGTAAACACACCGTTTCCGTTGTTTGTCAACGCCACATTCACAGTGCGTTGATTGCCGCCCGGTGTATTATACGTGCGCGTTGCCGTCACGGTTGCGTCGGGGATCGGATTGCCGTTCCCGTCGACGATCGTGATGGTCATGATGGTCGTGTCGGGTGCCGCTGACACGGTGATCGCCTGCAAGGGCAGGACACCGATCAACAGACACAGAGCCATGAAGCAGGAAAAAAGTCTGCGCTTCATAAACCATTCCTCCTTTTAAATGCCATATTTATGTCGAATTTTAACAAACACAGCCTGACAAATGCGTTACAAAAGAGACGGACTTCTATGTTTTCTTAACGCAAACAGTCTACCGTTCGTTTTGCCACATATTGAACTCATCTTCAATTATAATCCTTTTTATATATAGTTTCAAGCAAATTCGACACAAAAAGCCTCGCGTTTTTCGGCATTTTTTTGTTATCATTGCCAATAGAATTTATTTGACAAATTGTCGACGTTGATGCTATACTAAAGAAAAATGCCCGACAAGGAGGGGATCGCTGTGAAGGAAACGTACGAATTGATGGAAATTGAGGTTCAAATGTTGCCCGAAGAAGATGTCATCACGGCATCCGCAATTGCGACATCCAGCGACCACGACAATTTGTTTGCCAGCTTCTTTTCGTTCGAGTAAGTATTATGATCCAAAAAACTCCCTCTGTGCCCGCTTACGTGACACAGAGGGTTTGTTCATTTTCGGGAGGTGCCAGCAACGATGCCGATGTACCGTTTTGCCGACGTGACCGTGCGGCTGTGTTCGCTGTCGCCGTCGGCGCAAGCGTTTTTAAAAGAGTATCGCGTCGACGCCGACGCGTACGACGAAGAATTTGACATCACCGACACCGATTTAAAAGCAGAGGCGTGCCTCGCCCCCACCGCGCCGCGAGGATTGCTCGAAGTCACCGCCGTTCTTCGCAAACTGGCAAGCGTGTTGCTTGCGCGCTACGACGGGTTTATGCTCCACGCCGCGACGGTCGTATACAACGGCAACGCGTATGCCTTTGTTGCGCCGTCGGGAACGGGCAAAACGACCCATTGCCGCTTATGGCTCGACATGTTCGGCGACAACGCGTTCATTCTCAACGGCGACAAGCAACTGATCCGCAAAAAAGGCGACCGCTTCGTCGCTTACGGCAATCCGTGGAACGGCAAGGAAGGCTACGGCGAAGCGGGATGCTACCCGCTGGGCGGTGTGTTTTTGCTCCGACGCGCAGCAAAAAACAGTCTCAGCGCGGTCGATGCAACCGAGGCACTCGCGGCATTGATGAGCGCGGCGGCGGTAACAAAAAGCAAAGACGCACGCTTACGGATGCTTGAGTTACTGACCGATTTGATTGAAACCGTGACGGTTCACGCGCTGTATGCCAACATGCAGCCCAACGCCGTTTTAACCGCTTTGTCCGGATTGGAGGAATCCAAATGAAAATCAAAGACGGATTTGTGATGCGCCGCTTCGGCGACAAGTGGATCGCCGTTGCCGCCGAGGAGCTTGCCGACTCGCACAACATGCTCATCACGCTCAACCGCACGTCCGCCGCGATGTGGGAACTGCTCAGTGTCGACACCGATTACGATACGGTGCTCAAGGGGCTTCTTGCACGCTTCGATGCCGAGGAGGCGACAGTGCGCGCCGATTTGGATCGCGGACTGGAGACGCTCCGTAAAGCGGGGATCCTCGATGAATAATGTTGAACAGCTTTTGCAAGACAACGGCTATTATGCCGCCGCCGTTCACGGCGTGAGTATGTTGCCGCTTCTTGTCAATCATCGCGACATCGCCTATATTGAGCCCGCCGACACCGTTCGCCGACTCGATGTGGTGCTGTTTCGTCGCGCAAACGGACAGTTGGTGCTTCACCGCGTGCTGAAATGTCAAGGAGATCGCTTTCGCATCGCGGGCGACAACGACCGCGTCTGCGAACTTGTGAAGCGCGAGCAGATCCTCGGCGTAATGACCGCGTTTTCCCGCGACGGCAAAACCGTCAAGGTCACGTCGCGGCGCTATCGTTTGTATGCCGCGTTGTGGAACGCAACACCGCTGACCAAGGCGATCCTGCAACGTGTGTATCGACGAATGTACAAAGGAGGAAACGCATGATCCACGACGGAATGTCCTGCGGCAGGACGATTTGCCGCGAGCTCGGACACGTTGTCCGCACGGGTGACGCGTTCGACAAGCCTCTCCCGCCTTTTGAAACGGCGCAACTGTTTTGTGAGTGGCATCAGTTACACGCGCTGTATGCGTCGGCGATCTCTCTTCGTCGCACGCTTTCGGCGGACTATCAGCCGCTGATGATGCAAGGCATGCGCCTGACCGCCAAGCAAATGAAAATCGACACAACGGAAGCCGAACTGAGCCGTCGTTTTACGGACGCGGGCATTCGCCACATCGTTCTTAAAGGCTCGCACACCCGCTCGTTTTATCCGCGCGAACTGTCGCGCACCTCGGCGGACATCGACTGGCAAATCGCACCCGCCGACATCGAGCGCGCCGAAACGCTCCTTCTTTCGGACGGCTGGACGCGCAAATCCGCCGACAGCAGCGAGCGGTGTTACGAAAAAGCACCGCGCGCGCGACTTGAACTGCACATCGCGCCCGAAGGCTTCCATCCGTCACAACAACGCGTGATGCAAGCGATGCTCGACCGTGCCGTTCGCACGGACGGCACGCAGTTCCGACTCAACGACAGTGATGCGTATGTTTACGCGGTGTTTCATGCATACAAGCACTTTGTGTTGGCGGGCGCAGGTGTGCGGATGTTTTTGGATATTCACGCCATCGGCACACACGGCGACCTCGACCGCGACGACATCACCGAAAACTTGACCGCCCTCAATTGCGAGGGATTTGAAGCATGTGTGCGCCGCCTGAACAGCGTGTTGTTCGACGGTGCGGACAGCGACGACGATCTCGACGCTTTGATACGTTACATTTTCACCAACGGTGCCTACGGCGACAAAGCGGCTCAGTTAGCGCTCGAACCGCTCAACGCCTCTGTCGCCAATCGTTCGCGCTTTCGTCGCTTCACAAGCCATTACGGTCTCGATATGGGCGCGATGAAAACGCGCTATCCGTGCTTAAACCGCGCGATCGTGTTGTATCCGTTTTGCGCGATCCATCGCGTACTGTACGGGTTGCGCTTTCGCCGCACGGTGCTTCGAAAAGCGCTTGATGACCGCCGCCGCCAATCCGACCGGCGCGACGATCTGCGGCGTATTTTGGAATTGGCTTCTGTTTTGTGACACATGTTTACTGCAAGGGAGGTGACACGCTCTATGGCGGAATTTCACGAAAAGCTCCAAGAACTGCGCAAGCAACGCGGCTTGACGCAGGAGGAATTGGCGGAGTTGCTGTTCGTCTCGCGCACCGCGATCTCCAAATGGGAATCAGGACGCGGCTTTCCGAGCATTGAATCGCTCAAAGCGATCTCGGCCTGCTTTTCCGTTTCGCTCGACGACCTGTTGTCGGGCGACGAACTGTTGACCATCGCCGAAGAAGATCACAAGCAACGTGAAACGCATCTGAAGGACATGCTGTTCGGCTTGCTCGATTGTTGTGTGACACTCTTTTGGTTTTTGCCGTTCTTCGGACAAACGCTCGACGACTCGATCGCAAGCGTGTCGCTCCTGTCGCTGACAGACATTCAGCCATGGCTGAAAATTGCATACATCGTGATCGTCGTTTCGATGACGCTGTGCGGCGTGTTGCTCTTGGCGTTGCAAAATTGCCGCGCGACCGTGTGGACAAAAAACAAATACATCCTCTCGGTCATGCTGAACGTGATCAGCGTGTGCCTGTTCATCCTCAGCCGTCAGCCTTATGCGACGATGCTTGTCTTTGCGTTCTTGGTCATCAAGCTGTTGATCGTCCTCAAACGGCAATGACACGAAGCGTGTCATGGATGTGACCGCACGATTCTTGTAAATTCGACACCCGTTCTTTATGCTTGTGTACAGGCGAAAGCCGAAATACACACATAAAGGACGGGTTTGTTTTATGAAAAAGCATATCATCACACGCGGCGGCATTTCAGTTGCTCTGCTCGCGGCTTTTGCGCTTTGGACATGGTTGGTGCGCACGGTGGACGTGCAAACCGTCGGACCGCAGGAATCAACGGTCGGCTTCGCCGCGCTCAACACGTTTGTACACGAACTGACAGGTGTCAATTTCACGCTGTATACCGTCACCGATTGGCTTGGGCTTGTTCCCTTTGCAATCTGTGCGGGGTTCGGTTGTCTCGGGCTTTGGCAATGGATCCGCCGCAAAAGCCTTTGGAAGGTCGATCGCGATTTGTTTGTGCTCGGCGGGTTTTACGGAATCGTCATCGCCGCCTATCTGCTCTTCGAAACGGTGGTCATCAACTACCGCCCGGTGTTGATCGACGGCGTATTGGAAGTTTCCTACCCCTCCTCCACAACGCTTCTCGTGCTGTGCGTCATTCCGACAACCATGCTGCAACTGCGCGCACGTCTTCAAAACGCCGTCGCACGCCGCATCACGCTCGCGTTCCTTGCCGCCTTCGCGGCATTCATGGTGATCGGTCGCGTGATCGCAGGCGTTCACTGGGCAAGCGACATCGTCGGCGGCATCTTGCTCAGCGGCGGTCTTGTGATGCTGTATGACACCGTCGTGTACGCGGTCGGCACGAAAAAAGACGCATAATCTGCGGCTTTCTCTTGATTTCTCAACGCACCTTCGGTATAATAGTAAAAAAATGCCTCGGGAGGCGTAACTGTATGATTTTCAACGCAATTCAAAAACTGATCGACTATGCTCTCGTCAAGCAACTCATCACCGCCGACGATGTCTACGTCGTGCGCAACGAGTTGATGGACGCGCTTTCGGTGGATCATTGGGAAGAACCGACCGCTCACTACGAAAACGAAACCATTGATGAGCTGCTCGAAAATTTGCTGACCTACGCCTGCGACAACGATGTGATCGTCGACACCGCCAACAACCGCGATTTGTTCGACACGAAATTGATGGGTATTTTGACGCCGATGCCTCGCGAGATCATCGCGGCGTTCCGCGCGCAATATGCCGCCGATCCGAAAAAAGCCACCGAATGGTATTTCAATATCAGCAAAGACCTCAACTACGTCCGCGCAGGTCGCATCGCGAAGGATTTGAAATGGACGTACGACTGCGAATACGGCACGCTCGATATCACGATCAACTGCTCGAAACCCGAAAAGGATCCGCGCGACATCGCCGCGGCGGGCAAGCAAAAAGCCGTTGCCTACCCGAAATGCCAACTTTGCGTGGAAAACGCGGGCTTTGCGGGTCATGCGACCCATCCCGCGCGCCAAAACCTGCGCCCGATCCCGATTCGCGTCGCGGACGGCGACTGGATGCTGCAATATTCTCCCTACGGCTACTACAACGAGCATTGCATCGTGTTCAACGCCGCGCACGTCCCCATGGCGATCGACGACGCGGTGTTCGGCAAATTGTTTGACATTCTCGAGTTCCTCCCGCACTATTTCGTCGGCTCGAACGCCGATTTGCCGATCGTGGGCGGCTCGATCCTCAGCCACGAGCACTTCCAAGGCGGTCAATACACCTTTGCGATGGACAACGCCCCCGTTGAGCATTCCTTCACGATTCCCGCGTTCGAGAACGTCGAAGCGGGTCTGCTTAAATGGCCGTTGTCGGTCGTGCGCGTGACCTCAAGCGATCGCAAACAACTCGAAGCCTGCTGCCAAAAGGTGTTGGCGGCTTGGCGCGGTTACAGCGACGAAGCGGCAAACATCCACGCGTTCACGGGCGACACCCCTCACAACACCATCACCCCCATCGCCCATATTCGTGACGGACGGTATGAATGCGATTTGGTGCTTCGCAACAACATCACCACTGACGAGCGCCCGATGGGCTTGTTCCACCCGAACCCCTCGCTCCATCACATCAAAAAAGAAAACATCGGTTTGATCGAAGTGATGGGTCTTGCGGTTCTTCCGTCGCGTCTCGCAACCGAGATCGGCGAGCTGGAACAAGCGATGCTGACGGGTGCGGCGTTCGACACGCCGTCGCTCAAATCGCACGAAGAATGGGCGCGCGGCGTGCTGGCGGCGCATCCCGAATTCAACGCCGACAACGCACGCACCATCCTTGAGCAAGAGATCGGTCGTGTGTTCATGGAAGTGCTCGAAGACGCGGGCGTGTTCAAACGCACCGCTGACGGCACCGCGGCATTCCTGCGTTTCGCACAATCTTTGTAATCGTTGTCTTTTCAAAAGCGCGTGCTTTTCGGCACGCGCTTTTTTTGTCGAAACCGATTGCAAAATGTCAATCTATGCGGTATACTGATTTCATCAAGAGTGCCTCTTCTCGTGTGCGCTCAAAATCGTTGAGGTGATTATGATGAGTAAGAAAATGACAGCCCTGTTTTTGGCCGTTATGATGCTGATATCGCTGACCGCTTGCGGCGGCGGTGCATCTGACAACAACACTCCCGTCGGTTCGGATCAAGCTCCTGCTTATGCCGCCGATTTTGTGTTTAAAGCCAAAGATTCCGTGGAGCTCGGCACCCCTGGCACATTTCTTGACCCGCAAACCATCTACGACAACCTGACTTATGTTCCCGAAATGTTCTACGGTGACTACTCCATCATCGGCAAAGATGCTGAAAAGCAATACGGTGAAGAAGCCAACTACTTTAAAACGACGCTCAAAGGCAAAGAAGCGGAACTGACCACCCTGCCGTACCGCTTGGTCGCAGGTCCGCACAACATGGCGCATCGCGTCAACTCGATCGAAGGTTATCACTGGATGACGGCGTATTTCATGCATCGCTACGAAAACGGCACCTATTTGGATTATGTCAACTGCGCTTACACCATTGACGGCAACAAGTTGACCCTCACACCTTTGAAAGAATTTCATGTCGACGACGAAACGAACACCATCACTTACGCATTCGACGATGTCAGCTGGACGTATGAATTTGAATTCAGCGGCCGCAATCTGACGCTCCGTTCGGGAAGCGACAGCATCGAACTGACGTCCGGTTTGAGCGCATACAAAGAGTACGATTTCTTTCATATCAGCAGCTATCTCTCGAGCGGTTCCAAACCCGCCAACGGCATCGACAATTTGAGTTTCCGCTTTAACGGCGAAGACAACGGCTCCAATTTTTATGTTGAAACAACCGACGGCACCGATTATTACAACGCCGTTGCCGGCATCACCAACGACGGCCTGTTCATCATCACCATTCCCTACGAAACCGGCACCAAGACCTATCAATACGTGTATTTCTACGCAGCCGAGGACGGTATGATTTTGACCGACGGCACCGACATTTACTACTACAACGACGATTACAGCGACCGCAATCGCAACGATTTGAATCAATATGTCTCGATCGACCAAGCCGAGAAGCTTGAAGAGATGACCGAAACCAAGCTCGAGCAACTCGTCGAAAAGAAAGAGAATCTTCTCGAAGATCTGACCGCCGCATTCGAAGAAGCGGGCATTTCCGTTTCCGTTGATATGAAAACCGGCGAGATGGCACTTGATTCGGCGATTTTGTTCGGCGGCGAATCGGCAGAGCTCACAGCAGACGGCAAAGCGTTCCTCAACACCTTCATGAACGTGTACACCACCGTTGTGTTCTCAGAAAAATACGACGGCTTTGTGGAGAAAACGATGGTCGAAGGTCACACCGCTCCCATCGAAGGCAGCACCTATGAAAGCGGTTTGCCGCTGTCGCAAGAGCGCGCCGAAAACGTGAAGGCATATTGCCTCTCGGCGGAGACGGGCGTTGACGTGTCGAAACTCGCGTCGGCGATGGAATCGATCGGCTATTCCAACAGCAAACCCATCACCGACAACAACGGTGAGGTGAACATCGAAGCGTCGCGCCGCGTGTGCTTCCGCTTCGTCATTGATCTCGATCAACTGTAATCCCGAAAAGAACGGTTCAAACGAACCGTTCTTTTCTTTTTTTGAAAATATGCTATACTGAATATAAGGAATTTGACCTTGTTCAATCGTATTATTTATAGAGACAGTGAAAGGAGGAACAGCCGATGCCATCCGCTTTTGATCAACAAATGCTCGACGACTTGATGAACGCGCTGTTCTTCAAGCTGATCTTTTTCATCGACAGCTATGTCCACGACATTCACACCGCCGAGGATATTGCCATTGATATTTTTGCCGATTTGGTGATCCATCCGCATCGCTACAACGGCAAAAGTTCCATCAAGAGTTATCTGTTTATGCGCGCTCGTAACCGCGCGATCGATCATTTGCGCCACAAAAAGGTGCTGTCCTTCACGACACTCGAAGAAGCGGTCGACTTGTCCGACGACAAATCCCTTGAGGATCTCGTGCTGACCGATGAGCGCAAGCGTGCCGTGCATCAGGCACTCGCACAGCTCCCCGAAGCGATGCGCACGGCGGTGCATTTGGTGTATTTCGAAGACATGACCTACGACGAAGCCGCGCGCGTGATGAAGAAATCCCGCAAGCAAGTGGACAATTTGCTTTATCGCGCGAAGAACGAACTGCGCGTGTTATTGCGAGAGGAGGGCGAGCTGTTTTGATGAAAGATTTGCAACAGTATAAAGATGCCGTCCTGCAACGTGCGGAAGAAAAACGCCGCGCACAACAACGCGCTCGCCGCCGTATGCTTGCATTCGGCGTGCCGCTGTGTCTGTGCGTCATAATCGTCGGATTGTTTGCGTTTCCACCCACATTCCCCGTGAGCGAAGACGGCGTCGCGCCCGAAATCGGCGACACCGACATCGTCGGCGGCACTCAAACCGACATCATCCCGAAAGATCCCGACGGAATGTACAACGCCTTGATAACGTTGTTTTTATACAACGTCGAATACGGCGACGACACCGACAACGGATGTTACAATGAGTCCTATTATCAAGACAGCGAAGCACCCGAAGACGGACTTGCCGAAAGTGCCACCTATTCCCTGCGGTTCGAACGCGAAAACGGCGTGCACGAATTCCGTTTGGAAGGCAACGAGTTGACCGACCTTGTGAGCGGCAACACGATCACGCTCACCGACCGCCAAGTTGCCGACCTCTTAAACGGCGACACCCCCTCAACGGATGTGTACAGGAATTATAATCCCGTTGATCTCACTGCTTCGCTTTCCGCCGTGCAATGGTTTCCCTGCCGCGACGGTTTCGAAAACGACGATTTGTGGGAAGTGCAAGCAGACGCTTACTACGACGAAGGCGAACCTGTTTTTCAACGCTTCACCGAACGCGTCGAAGACACCGGATACACCAACCTGCTCGACACCGCTTACGATCGAAACGGCGGTTTGACGATCACCCGCAACGAAACAGAAGGCGCCGACAAAGCCGCCGTGCAAACGCTCTCGCTCGGAGCCGCGCCCGCGTTTGAGTTTGACAGCGGCAATGTACTCCACTTCGATTTCGAAGCCTCTGACGGTTGGTCGATCGCGTTGACCTTCCGTGACATCCAAACCGTCTATGTTTACGACACGCCCTCTCGCAAAACCGTTCCCGTCTCCTACACCGTCACGCTTGACAGCGCGATTTTGCAGGCTTGCGACACATCCGACGACGGACGTTTCACGGGAACACTCGATTTGTACACCGCATTGCAAGCACTCGCAAACGAGGGCGACGAAGCCGCCGCCGCGATCCTTTCGCTCAAGACGGTGCAAGTGCCGCAATGGACATTCACTTGCGTCGGCGGCGAAGGCAGTTCGCTGACGATGCACAAATGGTTGTACAGCGCGCCCGACGACGAAAACGGCGACGACTGTGTCTTTGCATGTCTCAACGTGATGGTCGGAGACTATGCATGGGGTGCCGGCACACGGATACAACCCTTGACCGCTTCAGATCTTGCTTTCTATCTCGAAAGGAGGTCACTTGTATGAAAAAGAAAATCGGGATCGCCGTTGCCGCCGTCTTGGTGATCGCGACGCTCGTCCTTGTCGTTCCCATTCCGAAAGGCTCCTACGACGACGGCGGCACGCGGGAATACGAAGCACTCACCTACAAAATCATTCGTTGGAATCGTGTCACCGCCGACGGCAGTTATCACAAAACACGCCTGTATTTCGGCAAAGACAAACACGCGTCGATCGACGACTTGTTTGCCCGCGAGATCGCCGACAACCAACCTGTCGAAACGGCAGTTCCGTTCAACGTGCAATACATCCGCACCGACGGCTATCACGAGGATGCACTCTACCCCGCCGTCACGGTCATCCGATCGAAGTCGGAGTTGTTCGCGTACTACCGCGAAAACGAAGCACTTTATAACCTTGAACGTCGAAGCGATCCCGCTTCGGACAGCACCATCGGTTTTCTCGACGCGTGCGACCGCTACGACGACGCGTTTTTTGAAACGAAGTCGCTTGTGTTGGTGCTTCTCGAAGAGCCGAGCGGCTCCATTCGTCACAAGGTGACCGACGTTTATCAAACCGCCGACGGAAAATATGCCGTAAACATTGCCACCATTACCCCCGAAGTCGGCACCGACGACATGGCGCAGTGGCACCTGTTTGTGGAAGCGGAAGCCGCCATCGGCGACGAGAGCGATGTGGTGCTGACGTTCCCGACGGCTTCTAACAGCGAATATACCCCCGCTCGCGAGGACGTTGTCTATCAAAACAAGTTCGCGCAGGTGATCTTGCCGCTTCCCGAGGGATGGGAATACGAGCCGCTCGACGACGGCATCCGTTTTTACCCCAAAGGACAAGACGGACATTTGCGTCTGTCCTATTCCGAGGCGTTCGGCGTGTGCGGCACGGGCTTGCGATGCGACACCGTCGAGATCGGCGGATTTCAAGCCGAGCGCGGCACCTACGACGATCACGCCGTGTGGCATTACATCGTGCTGCCCGAGGAATGGTCGTCCGTCGGGGACTATGTGATTCTCAACGAAGGTGCCGACGCGTGGTGGGATTTCTTCGGCGACGAGGCGATGGATATTCTGCAAGGCATCGCCGTGTACGAAAAGGTGACGATGGAGGACAAAGCCATTGCGTTCGCCAAAGAGGTCTGCACCGTCGAATACGACACCATCCGCGCCGAATTTGACACCGACCGCGCCGTTTGGGACATTCTTTTCTACACAACCGATACTTTGGGCGGCGATCAGCTCGTTACCGTCGATGGCTTTACGGGCGAGATTTTGGAGGTTGAATACGGCGAGTGAGCGTTTTGACAGAAGCGCGATTGTGTGCTATGCTGTATATAGCCACTATATTTGAAAGGATGATGCCCGATGCCCGTTACCGTCAAAACCGTTTACACGAAAGAACGCATGCTGAAATATTACTACGCCGTCATGCGTTCCAAAAAATTTCTTTGGCTCGTCATGGCACTCGGCACCTTGGTTGTGCTGGGCGGCAACGTGTTGGTGGCAATACTGGGCGAGTTGGATTCCACCATGCTGCTGTGCGCGGTGTTGACGATTGTCATTGATGTGACGTATTTGCTGGTTGGATTTGTGCTTCCGCGCTTCACGGTCGCAAAATCCAAACGCTTCAACGCCGAATTGACCTATACCTTCGAAGCGGATCATTTTCAATTGAAGGCAATCGGCACCTATTCCGAAGAAACCGCAACGATTCGCTACGCGATGCTGACAAAGGTGCAAAAAAACGGCACGGAATTGTATTTGATGATCGATCCCCGTCAAGGCTATATCGTCGATCTGGCGAACCTTTCCGACGAGGAGCAAGCACAGTTGAAACAAACGCTGACGGCGGCGATCCCATCATCGCTCGTTCGCTGGTGAAACATGCACCGCGTCTCGGGCAATGCATATTGCCACGGCTTCAATTAAAGGAGGAATCTGTATGAAACTCTTGAAAAGGACATGTCTTTGTGTTTTATGTTTCCTGCTTCTTTGCGGCTGTCATCCGAACGTTACCCCGACGCCCGACACCGATCCCGCCATGATGGCAGAACCGTTCTTTTTGGCGATGGTAACGGATTTCAACGAAACATCTGTCACCGTGATGCCGCTCAAAGGCGAGGCCGAACGCGCAAGCTGTGATCGCATCACGTTCGGTACCGCCGAATTGACACCGCTTGGAGTCAGGGCAGACGACGTTGTGCGCATCGCCTACGACGGCGAAATCATGGAGACCTATCCCGCGCAAATCCGCGCGCTGGCTTGGGAAAAAGCGGGAGATCTTCGCGACATCCCGTTCGAAGAAAACTGGATCGAAAAAACCGCCGAGAATGGGTGGTACGACTATTCGTCGAATGACCTTATCATCACAGCGATTTTTGCGGATTGTTTTTTGGCGCGAGGTGTGAACACCTCGTATTATACAACGAAAGTCAACGGTGTGTTGTCCGACGAATGGTGCGTCGGGGATCAGGTGTATTGCACCTTTGATAACTTTTATTATGATTCCCACGACTTCCGCGCAGAAGCCGACATGACGTCGATCGCGGTGAGCGACTATGTGCCCGATCCCGAAGCGTGCGCCAAACCCGTGGTTTATCTGTATCCCGAAAAGGAAACGGTCGTCGATGTGACGTTGACGCTCGACGGTGAGTTGACCTGCACCTATCCCGCTTATGAGCAAGGATGGCACGTCACCGCCGCGCCCGACGGCACGCTCACAGACGAAAACGGGCAAACCTACAACTACCTGTACTGGGAAGGCGAGACCGATGCCGAATGGGATATGACAAACGGCTTTTGCGTCAAAGGCGAAGACACCGCCGCGTTTCTCGAAGACGCTTTGGCAAATCTCGGACTCAATCGCCGCGAGGCAAATGAATTCATCGTGTACTGGTTGCCGCTGATGCAGGATAACCCTTACAACGTGATCGCGTTCCAAACGGACGCTTACGAAGAGGCAGCACAACTCGCCGTCTCCCCCGCTCCCGACACGCTCATTCGCGTGTTTATGACCTTCTCGGCAAGCGACACCTTTGTCGAGTTGCCGCCGCAAGAACTGACCGCACCCGACCGCGTCGGTTTCACCGTCGTCGAATGGGGCGGCACGGCGCTTTCATAACAATCGCATACCCGCTCGCCGCATCGTGCAAGACACGGTGCGGCGATTGTTGTTTTCGGCGGAACACTTGCAATTCCTCCAAGATATGGTATAATGAGAAAAATTGCTGATGATTCGGAGGTGCGCGCGTGAATCTGCTTGAAAAGAAACATGCCGAAAAACGCTTCTTGCTCGCCGCCGCTTTTTTGACGGCGTGGATCGGTGTGGCGTTTTTTGTGTTCCAACAAGTGACATTCGAAACCAACGACGATAACGCCATGGCTCGTATCGCGTACGGTCTCGGCACGACGTACTATGACCCCCACCTTGTGTATATCAACGTGATCCTCGGACATGCGATGACCGCTTGCCTGTCGATCGCACCGACCGTTCCGTGGTACACGGTATTCCAATGTGCTACGGTGCTGTTGTCGTTCTTTGTGCTGATATATTTATTTATGGCGCGCTTCGGTGTCAAAAAAGGCGTGTTGCCGACGTTGCTTCTCGTATTCTTCTTCGGTGCGGAATTTTGCCTCAAACTGCAATTTTCCAAAACCGCCGCCATCGCCACGTTGGCGGGTGTGTTGCTGATTTACGACGCGGTCGCTCCCCCAAAACACGGCAATCCTTATTGGAAATGGGCGCTCGGCGGATTGCTGACCATTGTCGGCAGTTTGTATCGCTTCAACTCCTTCGGTATGACGCTTGTGCCGCTCATCGGCATCGGTTTGTGGCTCCTTGTCAATCCGATCCGAAACAAGGATTGGAAACGTCTGTTGGAAATCTGCCTGCCGTTTGTGATCGTGTTCGCGATCTGCTTTGCCTGCCGTCAATACAACGCATGGGATTATCAACAATCGGAGCTTTGGGCATCTTATAAAGAATTCAACAGCCTGCGCGCACAGCTTCTCGACTACGGTTTCCCCGATTACGAGCAACACACCGCGCTGTACAACTCGCTCGGCATCAACTGGCTGGATCTGCAAATGTTCAAATCGTGGGACTTTGTCGACCCCGAGGTGTTCACCGTCGACACGATGCGCCAATTGATCGCCGCCAAGGAAAAAGCACCGTTCGATTGGGCGGCATGCTTCACCAATCTCGACGAATTTTTCTTCAGCTATAAATACTCGGTTGCGCTGATGATCACGTTGATCGTCACACTCATCACCAGCAAATTCCGCAACGCCTTGATCGTGTTTTACACGCTCTTGTCCGTGCTGGCACTGCAAGTGTATTTGTTCATGGGCGGACGCTACGGTCTCAACCGCATCGACGCGGCGATGGCGATCGCACTCTTTGTGGTGCTGACACTGTACGGCTGGGATTTCTGGCGCTATTCCACCAAGATCGTGGCGGGCGTGATGGCGGTGCTGTTGTTGCTTTCCCCCTATGCCAACTTCAAGGTCAAGCAACCCGAAAAGAGCGAAAAAGTGCCGCTGTATGAGCTGATCTATTCCGATCCCGACAGCATGTACTTCCGCACAATGTCCACGCAAACGCCCACCATTCCGACATCGTTTGAAATGTATCCCGTCGGGTATCAACAAAACTATTCCGCGCTCGGCGGCTGGGCGGCATACTCCGTGCCGTACATGGAAAAGCTCGAACGCTTCAACATCACCAACCCCTTCCGCGACATGGTTGACAACCCCGACGTGTTCTTGATCGCGAAAAACTCCGTTGAACTGCGCGTCCAATACATCATCACGCACTACAACGAAAACGCGGTGGCACGTCTTGTGAAAATCACCGAAGACGATTACCCGATCTATCGTGTCACCAGTCGAATCAACCCCAATCTCGACACATCAAACGCCATTCTTGCCAACGGCATGCCGAACATCAACTATTCGTTGAGCGCCGGCACCGTGGACGGTCGCACCACCTTCAACGGCTATCTCTATGCCGACGGAGTGAACTCGTTCTCGGCGGATGTATATTTGAGCGTCACAGATGCCAACGGTGTGGAGCAACTCTACTACACCACGCAACAATACAGCGACGCGTTCGGTGACCTGATGAACGGACAATACGGCTCCTTCTACACCACCAAACCCGACCTGCCGCGCGACGGCTTTGTGCGGTTGTATTTGGACACCGCGGACGGACAACTGTACTGTGTGGAAATGGGTACTGTGGATCAAATCGAAGCGATCAGCGACATGATTCAGAACGATCCCACCACCGACCAAGCGGCATAAAATGTATGTAAAAAAGGCTGTCGCGCGACAGCCTTTTTTCTTCACGAAACGGAAGTGACTCGATTCATGGACATTCTTTTTCACGACCGCGACCTTGTCGTGTGTCTCAAGCCTGTGGGACTCGATTCCGAACACGAACTCCCCGCCGCCTTGCGCGAACAGCTCGGCGGCGACATCTTCCCCATCCATCGCCTCGACCGCACGGTCGGCGGCGTCATGGTGTACGCCCGCACCAAGGCTTGTGCCGCCGCGTTATCCAAAGCGGTGCAGGACGGCGCTGTGATCAAAGAATATCTGGCGCATGTTCACGGCACTCCGCCCGAGGAAGGCGACTGGGAAGACTTGCTGTTCAAAGACAGCCGCAAAAACAAGGTCTTTGTCGTTAAGCGCGAGCGCCGCGGCGTCAAAAAAGCGCGCTTGACGTTTGTGCGAAAAACAGCGGGCGAGCGTTCGCTCGTGCACGTTCGCCTCTACACAGGACGCACACATCAAATCCGCGTGCAATTCGCGTCGCGCGGTTTTCCTCTCGTCGGCGACCGCAAATACGGCGCCAAAGACGACATCGGCGCGCCGATGCTGTTTTCGCACCGTCTCACCTTCCCCCACCGCGGCGAAACATTGCAATTCGAAGCTTTGCCCGACTGGAACGATTGAAAAGGAGTTTTATCATGCTCAAACATCCTGTTTCCGTTTTGCTGACCGTGATCGCAAGCGGCATCTTGGTTAACGCCGTGATCGCGACGGTGATGTCCAACCTGTCAACAGGCATTTGGCTGACCTATGCCCTCGGAGGTGCCATACTCGCAGGCGGACTTTTGTTTCACCGCTTGCCGCTGTGGCTTCCTATCGCGGCGGGAAGTGCTTTGCTCGTGTTGGCGATTTGCGTGTCGTCTCTGTTCCTTTTCGGCAAGCATGATACCGTGACTTACACGGAAGATGCGGTGATCGTGCTGGGCGCAGGCATCAAGGGCGACAAGCCCACCAAAAGCCTGCAAAACCGCCTTGACCGCGCGGTTGCCTACCACAAGCAAAACCCCGATGCCGTGATCCTTGTCAGCGGCGGCAAAGGCCCGCAAGAGACGATCACCGAAGCCGAGGCGATGGCACGCTATTTGATCGCGCAAGGCGTTCCGAAAACGGCGATCGTTCAAGAAAACGCCGCCACCAGCACGACCGAAAATTTCGAGTTGAGTCTTCCGATGATGGATAAGCACGCGACGGTCGCGTTTATCACCACCGATTATCACATTTTCCGCGCCGCGCAAAACGCCGCGCGCGTAAATCTTCACGCGACCCACGCGCACGCGCCCCCACTCCATGGTACATGATCCTACCGAGCGGGTTGCGCGAATGCGCGGCGCTTGCAAAATTTTGGATCTTGGGGTGATCAAACCATGCAATCAAAACGTATCGTTTTCGCGGCGGCAAGTGCCGCGTTGCTTTTCATCGAAGTGCTGATCGCACTTTACGTTCGCGACGCATTCATTCGCCCGTACGGCGGCGATATCTTGGTGACGATTTTGCTGTGCTGTATGGTGCGCATCGTCGTTCCCGAGCGATGTCGCTTGTTGCCGTTGTGGATCTTTTTGTTTTCCGTCGCGGTCGAGGTCGCGCAATATTTCGACATCGTCACGCTCATCGGCCTGGGCGACATCGCCTTCTTTCGCATATTGATCGGAACCTCATTTGCGTGGCTTGACATCGTGTGCTACGGTGTCGGCTGTCTCTTGTTTTGGTTCGCCGACATCGTTGTGCGTCACCGCGCCTCTCACAAATAAAAAACAGCCTCTCGATGAAGGCTGTTTTTTGTGTATACGAGTCCGTTTATGCCACAAAGCTCAACAATATCGCGCGGGCATCTTGGGTGTTTACCGCACCGTCACCGTTGTAATCCGCCACTTCCAACTGCTCCGGCGTCAAGACGTTACCGGCAACCGTTTGAAGCACCAACATGCGCACATCGACCGTCGACAGCTTATTGTCGCCGTTGACATCGCCGAGCATTTTTTCTTCGGAATCCTGTCCCGAAAGCGAACCGCTGCTGCGCTCACCGTCCGCAATGTAGGAGATCGCTCCCGCGCGGGAGGCTTGCAACGCTTTCAACGTCAGTGTGCCTTTTCCCGCCAAGCTGATCGTGACCGATTTGACGGTACTTTCGGCAGGGATCCCGCCGTTCCAATCATAGTAACCGTACAGGTTCATTCCCACCACGTAATTCCCCGCAGGCAACGCTTCGGGAACACCTGTCAAGCCGAACACATCGAAATATTCATTGCGGAAATCCATGGTCAAATCGCCGTTGTCCGACGTCACCACCATCGACACGTTGAAGGGAGCCGTCGCGCTCAAATCCATCAGCAGGTTCACAAACTCGGCGGGTTTGAAGGTGGCATTCGGCGTGAATTTCACGCTGTAACCCGCGTCGGTCTTCGCTTCCATGGTCAGCACGCCGTCGTCATAGACATACGAGCCTGTGCCGCCGATCTGTTCAACATCTTTGTTGTACAACGTAGTTTGTGCGCTTTCGATTTCGAATTTCTGCGTGAATTTCAAATCGTACAGTCTGGTGTAGGAATCCTTGACACCGATGATGAAATAGGTCACTTTGGTAAACTTGACGTTGCCGCTCGCAGGAGCGTGACCGAGGTTGCGAATGTACGAGCCGACGTTATAAAACTCTTCCAAATAGCCGGGGGCGAAATCGGTTTCGGTCAGATTCGCAATATCCGACAAATACAAATCGTGTGCTTCACCGTTTTTGTCGAGATAGGTCAGAATGACGTTGAAATACGAATTGCCGTCTTTTTTGATGTACAGATAGGTGTCGCCGACCGAGTCGAAGCTGTGTTCATAGCTCATGTACGCCGACGGCCACGACCAGTCATCGTCGTTGGTGACGCCGTTATAGAAGGTCACCGAATTGTTCGCGTCGTCGTTCCAATACGGCCAGATCGCGCCTTGGCCGTTGTAATCGTTGAGTTGAAGTTGTTGCGAATTGGGCATCAGGTTGGTGTTCGCGCCCCAATACGCCTCTTCCCATTTGGCGTACAACGTGAAGTCATACGGCACAGGCGAAGAGAAATCATACGGATCGGTCAACGCGGGATCACAATACCAACCCGCAAATTGAAACGCGTACTTCGTGGGAGCGGTCGGCTCGGTCAACGCCTGTCCGTCGGTCACTTGCACCGCGTCAACCGCCGTGCCGCCGTTGGTTTCAAAGGTGATCTTATGCTTGGTGACCATGTTGTTGTAGCCGTAGGTCTGCATGATCGACGGATAATCCTTGAACGCAACGTTGCAGTCCAGCGGATAGCCGTATTGGTCTTTCCAAGTAGCACCGTTGTACACCTGCGTGCCGCCTTGATTGTACCATTTATATTGCCACATGCCGTAATTCGAACGGAAAGACGTCAGATCCGACCAAGGATTGTATTGCGCGCCGGTGGTCGAACTTTTGACCATCGCGATCCAGGTGTCATAACGGGAAAGGAAATCGGAAGACAGCTTGTCCATAACCTGCGTCATGCCGCCGTAAATGCCGGGGAAATAGCCTGCTTTTTCCAACGTCTCGCACCAACCGAGGCAAAGATTGGTCATCGCAGACGATCCCAAAGACGTCTGTGCGGAATCCTCCAC
Source organism: Acutalibacteraceae bacterium (assembly GCA_045637645.1). GTDB lineage: Bacteria > Bacillota > Clostridia > Oscillospirales > Acutalibacteraceae > RGIG1959. Next base: position 27,927 of record JAZTZV010000016.1, read on the forward strand.
ATCGTAATAGATGGGATACTCGAAATACATATTGTTGCTTTCGATCACGCTGATTACCCATTGCGCATCTTCCACGGCGCCGTTATAGGTCGTGGTGAGCGAATAGAAATACAATCCGACGTGCATGCCTGCTTCGCGCGCCATGTTATACAGTTTGACAAAGGATTTGTCCAGTGTGTTGGCACGGGATTGGCTTCCTTCATAGCCGATGCGCAAAATGACAAAATCACAGCCGTCCGCTTTCATTTTAGCATAATCGACCAGTCCGTAGTTTGTGTCGCCGTTGGTGTTGTAAAACGACATATCACAACCCCACTCGTGAATGCTGCCCGAGCCCTTGCCGCCTCCGCTGATGGCGGATGCCGACACCGCAAACATGGTGCACATCATCGCCGCCACGCAAAGAACCGCAAGGAGTTTGGACGTCATGCGTTTCATAGTATACATCTCCTTTATGCCAGAATTTTCTGTATATACTATATCATTTTTCGCGTTCTCTGTCAAGTTCACTAAAAAAAGCTCTATTTCCGTGTAATTTATGCTCATTTCGTAGACGTATTTGCAATTTGCATCAATATTTTTACAGGATTTCCAAAATATCGGTAGCCAAAACGTTGTCCATCTGCTATAATGGCACAGAGGTGACAGCTACATGATTTACAATCACATTTTAGAGGCCATCGGCAACACGCCGCTGATTCGCCTTTCGCATATGACCGACGAAGACAGCGCCCAAATCCTCGTGAAATTCGAAGGATTGAACGTCGGCGGATCGATCAAGACCCGCACCGCCTTCAACATGATTCGCGAAGCGGAAGCACAAGGTCTCATCCGCCCCGACACCGTCATCGTCGAACCAACCAGCGGCAACCAAGGCATCGGTTTGGCACTTGTCGGCGCGGTGCGCGGCTATCAAGTCAAGATCATCATGCCCGATTCCGTCAGCGAAGAACGTCGCAAACTCGTCAAGCACTACGGTGCCGAGGTGATCTTGGTGCACGACGCGGGCAACATCGGCGCGTGCATTGAGGAATGTTTGGCGCTCGCGTTGAAAATGCAACGCGAGGACAGCCGCGTGTTCGTTCCGCAACAATTTGAAAATCCCGCCAACGTCGCCGCACAACGCTCTCAAACGGGTGTTGAAATTTTGGAACAAGCGGGATGCGCGATCCACGGCTTTTGCTCGGGCATCGGCACGGGCGGCACCATCACAGGCATCGGCGAAACGCTCAAATCCGCCAACCCCGACATCGAAATTTGGGCGGTAGAACCTGAAAACGCCGCGATTTTGTCGGGCGGTTCCATCGGCACACACATTCAAATGGGCATCGGCGACGGCATCATCCCCGCCATTCTCAACCAAGAGATCTATTCGGATATTTGCATCGTCAAGGACGAAGAAGCCATCCAAACCTCGAAAGATCTTGCCGCCAAGGAAGGCATCCTGTGCGGTATTTCCAGCGGCACCAACGTCGCCGCGGCGATCAAACTCGCCAAGAAACTCGGCAAAGGTAAAACCGTTGTCACCGTGTTGCCCGACACAGCGGAGCGCTATTTCTCGACACCGCTCTTTGATGACTGAATTAAAAACGCCCCGCAAGGTTTTCAAACCTTGCGGGGCGTTCGTTTTTGTGTTTAACCGACCAATTGTTTAAGCAAGCCGCGAATGTCCTTGGTATCCGCCTTGCCGTTGCCGTCGAGATCCGCCGCGGCCGTTTGCGCGTTCGTCCACACGATCGAATCACTCAAGGATGCCGCGAGCATCGCACGCACGTCAAACGTCGAAACCTCGCCGTCCTTGTTGACGTCGCCGCTCACAACGATCGCCGCTTTGTCGACGACTTCGCCGTTCACGACCAATTGCAACGTCATATCCGTCGCGAGGACACCGCTGACAACCGCACCGTTTTGATCCACCACTTGCAAACAGTCCGCGTTATCCATGACGGCAATCAACTCTTGCGCTGTCGTATTTTCCGGCAAGCTTGCCAGCAAGCCGTTCGTCACCGCATAAGCACCGCTGATTTTCGAGGGTGCATCGGGTTGAGTCTGTGCCGCCGTGATCGCGCACGTGAACAGTTGCACATACGTATCCGCCACGCCGACCACATAAATGTCGCAGCCGACAATGGTGATATACCCGTTGGCATCGGCATGACCGTGCTTTTTCACAAAACTGCCGAGATCGATTTGATGCGTCGTGCGATTGATGTTCGCCGCGAAATCGGTCAGTTCATGACCGTTCATCGCCGACGCCGTCACCGTCTGACGAGTGCCGTTTTTGTCGATATATGCCAAATGGATGTTCCAGTCCGCTGTCGTGGAAACGTCCACCGTCAAATACGGTGTGGAATCCACATCGATCACTTGCTCATATTCCGTGTGGACATACGGCCAGAAGTGACCCTCGCCGCCTTTATAGAGCGTGACCATACCGGGTGTTCCGTAATACGGCCAGATGTAGTGGATGTCGGAATACGGCGTTTTGGTCACGCCTTCGATCGGCATCAGGTTGAGCCCAACCGTTTTGCCGTCCATGGCTGCTTCGATCGCCGCTTGGCGCACGCCGAGGCGGTACGCGTCGGTCGTGTTGCAAGCAAGTTCCATTTCGGCAAATGTGATCGCATCGGTCAACGTCGGCGACGGATTGCTAACGGTTTTCGCGTTATTCACGGTCGCTTGCAGGGTAGCGCGATTGCTGAAATCCGCTTTATAACCGGCAGGCAGGCAGTTTTCGAGCAAGAACGCCGTCAAAACATCTGCCGCCGCTTTGTGTTGCGCCACGTTCGGATGACCCTCGCCGCCGCTCGTGCCTTCGGGCAGGATCGTGAAGAAATAGCCGTTGGCGGCACCGCCGAGTTCGGAAACCGCCGCCGTAAGCTCGGTTTGATAGGTCACACCCATCATGCCCGTCACCCACACGATCTTCGCGCCGGGATTTTTCTCGCGCGCCATCGTCATCAGGTTTTTCGCACCCGCCTTAAATTGCGCATTTGTGAGGTTGATTTTACCATAGGATGCCGCCGAATAATCGTTGGTGCCGAGGTTGATGACCACGATGTCGGCAGGCGGGTTGAAATCATAAAGTCCCGCCGCGGTATGATCACGCCAATACGACGTGTAGGGGAACATATCTTGCAAATTCAGCGCCGTGCCTTGCGAGTTCCAGCCGCCGCAGCAACCGTAACCGCTGGTTTGCGTCACGCGCACGTTCGCACCGAGTGCTTCGCCCGTCAAATACGCATAGGTTTGCGTGCCGTCTTGATACACGGGATAGCTGGCATTCGCCGTGGTATTTTTGGCAAGGTTGCTCGCGCCGCCCGAAATGGAGTCACCCACAACTTCCATCACGATTTTATCCTCGGGAGGAGCCGCCATCGGCGTACCTGCGAAGGTCACGCCCCACACCGTCACAAGACCCGAGCTTGCTTCGGTTTGCTTGTACACTTCAATATGGTGATACCCTTCGGCCAGGTTTTCCACCAAGGTGATGTCCTTATACACGGCTTTCGACGTGGTGCCCGTATAAACCTCCATACGGTGAACCGTGCCGTCGACGATGACGGTCAGGAAGATGTTGTTGGTGTATTTGCACCACACATCCGCGCCCATCGTCACATTACCGCTTCCGTAGAAATAAAACTCGAAGCCCGAGGACGAGGTGTCCATGTTGAGAGCACCGTCAACGAGTTCCACGCGACCTTGCGTTTTGTAATAGCCGTCGAGTTGTTTGAAATTGTAGGTTTGCGCCGTTGCCGCCGTTACCGACAGCGTCGCGGGGATCGCCGCAACCAGCAAACACACCGCACAAAAAATCGCCACCATACGTTTCATAAAAATCGACTCCTTTCCGATCTCTTTCTTAAGCAAAGCAAAAAGCACCGAAAGAATGCTGCAACGGGTGGGGTCGGATTATTTCGCTTTACTTTAGTGTATCACGTTTCATACCGCATTTCAAGAATATCTTGTCTTAAAATTCCAGTTCCATCGCTTCCGCATACGAGCGAATGTAATGATCCGCCGTTTCTTCCAAAAACGCCGCGCGCTTTTCAAAGCGATCGTAAATCGCGCACACGGGATAACCCGCCGCTTTTGCTGTTCGCACCGCATACGACGCATCCTCAAATACCCACGTCTCCCCTGTCGCCGTTCCCATAAACGCGGCGGCGGTATCATAGATGAGTGATGATCGTTTATCGGTCACAAGCTCGGTGCAGGTGAATATCCTGTCAAAGAACGGCAACAGTCCGAGGCGCTCAAGTGTCGGCTCGGCAAGGCAACGGTCGGTCGCCGTCGCCACGCACATCCGCACACCGCTCGCGCGCAATTTCTCCAAAAACGCGATCACGCCGTCGCACGGCACCGCTTGAGTCTCATAAAACCGCTTGACCTCGCGATTGATGTCGTCGATGACGGTGTAAACGTCATCCTCAATGCCGTAGGTACTGCGAAAATGCTCGGCGGCACCGAGCATTCCCTGATACAACAGCGAATCCGCCGAACCGCACCGCGGGGTGATGCCGCGACTGATCAAATATCGCTCGCCCGCCGTCGCCCAGCCTTCCATGGAATCGAGCAACGTACCGTCCATATCAAAAATCGCGCCTTGCATACTCATTGTTATCGCCCCTTTTTCAGTATCCTACCGCAAAGCGCACGGAAAGTCAAATCCGATATTCGTCATTTGCACGAAAAATAACCAAGTATTGGTGTCGAAATTTTTAAAAAACTGTCATTCCATCCATTGATTTTCTTTTTTAATAGGTTTATAATCATTCCCGGCGTTTAAACACGTCTTTAGGAGAGAGTCTGCACTGAGAAGAAGGAGGTCCTGCAGTATGGTTGCACAAATCGTTGCCGTCTGCATTTTCGTGATCATGTTCGGTCTTGTGATCACGGAAAAAATTGAAAAACACATCACTACGTTGGTTTGCGGCGCTGCCGTCATGCTGTTCGTTTTCGGCTTTTGCCAAAATTGGGACTTCCACACGATGTGGGAAGTTTTCAACGTCAAATCGCTCGCCACTCTGGAGTTTTGGTGGGCGGGACTTGCCCACGAAGGCGGCGGACACAGCGGCGGTATCGACTGGGGCACCATCATCTTCCTCGCGGGCATGATGGTCATGGTCGAAGGCATGGCTCGCGTCGGTTTCTTCCGCTGGCTGTGCATGGCACTTGCCAAACTCGTGAAATATCAAGTCATGCCGATCTTTTTGGTGTTTATGGTGATGTCGGCGTTCCTTGCCATGTTCATCGACAGCATCACCGTCATTTTGTTCCTTGCCGCCGTCACCATTGAACTGGCGCATCTGCTCAAATTCAACCCCGTTCCGATGATCCTTGCGGAAATCTTCTGCGCAAACCTCGGCGGCTCCGCCACCATGTGCGGCGACCCTCCGAACATCATCATCGGCAATGCACTCGGTTTGACATTCTTTCACTTCCTGCTGAACACCGGCTTGATCGCGCTGATCTCCATCGTGTTCATCATCGTGTATTTCTACTTCTGTTTCCGTAAAACCTATCGCACCGCAGGTGCGGATGTGGACACATCGTCCATGCCTGAACCTTCTTCGGTCATCACCGATAAATCAGGCTTCATCGTCTGCACGGTCATTTTCCTTGTCACAGTCGTGTTGCTGGTCACTCACTCAATCACGCACCTGAGTGTCGCCGCCATCGGCACATTCACCGCCGTTGTCACACTCCTTGCCAACATCAAACATGCGAGGCATCTGCTCAAGTTGGTGGATTACAAAACGCTGTTGTTCTTCGTCGGCTTGTTTGTCGTGGTGTCGGGTTTGGAAGAAACGGGCGTGCTCGAAATGATCTCCAATGTGATTCAAAGCATCTGCGGCAACAGCCAATTGTTGATGGTCGCGATCATCATCTGGGTGTCGGGTGTCGCAAGCGCCTTTGTCGATAACATCCCGTTCGCCGCGACGATGGTTCCCGTCATCACCAATCTCGCAAACGCCACCGGCATCAACATTGAAACTCTCGCATATTCTTTGGCGATGGGTACCGATATCGGCGGCAGTGCCACCCCCATCGGCGCTTCGGCGAACGTCGTCGGCGTGTCGATCGCATCCAAAGAAGGTTACCCCATCGGTTGGGGACAATATTGCAAATATATGGCACCCGCCACGATTATCGTGATGGCGATTTCGATGCTCACCGTTTGGGTGCGCTATTGATCCAACAAAGGAGGATTTTTTATGGATACTCAATTGGTTATTTCCGTCGGCCGTGAATTCGGAAGCGGCGGTCACTTGATCGCCGAAATGCTTGCCAAGCGCTTTGATCTCCCGCTCTACGACTACAACCTCCTTGCCGAGATCGCCGCAGGCAAAAACATCGACGTGTCCACCCTGAAAAAATACGACGAGGCACCGCGCCGCCGTCTGTTCCACCGCACCGTAAAGGGACACTCCAGCTCCCACGAAATCAACATCGCTCAAATGCAGTTTGATTTCATCCGCCAAAAAGCCGAATCGGGCGAATCGTTTGTCATCGTCGGTCGTTGCGCGGAGGAAGTGCTCAAAGGTCATCCCGCGCTCGTGTCGATCTTCGTGCTCGGCGACCACGACGCCAAGCTCGACCGCATCCGCAAGCTGTATAACCTCACCACCGAGGACGCGGAAAGCTTGATGCAAAACACCAACCGTAAGCGTAAGAATTACCACAACCACCACTGCAAAACCAAGTGGGGCGATTCACGCAACTACGAGTTGTCCATCAACAGCAGTCGTATCGGCTACGACGAGACGGCGGATATCATCGAGGATTACATCCGCCACCGCTTCCACGATTTATAAGACAAACAAAAAAACCGCTGTCGAAACGACAGCGGTTTTTTAACGTTAGGATCAGTCAACAACGAATTCCTCGCGAATGGTGGCGTCGGGTTGAATGAAATGCAATACAAGAAGAGTGACAGCAGCCGCCGCGGCAATCACACCGAGGATCGTGAAAAACCATTTCATAGATATGTCTCCTTCCTTCGTTTGGACTCTATCAACATTGTAACGTATATTTCTTCAAATTTCTACTGTTTTTTAGATTCTTTTTTTACAAATTTGTAAATTTTTATGAACGCGCCGAATTTTTTCGTTTTCGACACAAGAAACAGTTGAAACCCTCGCATTTATATTGTATAATAAAGTGATTTACTATGTAAATCGACATCTTTCGAAAAAGGAGGGGCTTTTCATGGCATCCTATTTGGACAACAGCGCCACAACCGCTGTTTGCACCGCCGCGGCTGATGCCGCCTATCGCGCGATGACATCGACCTTCGGAAACCCCTCCTCGTTGCACACACTCGGCATTCGCGCCGAACAAGAGCTCACCGCCGCCAGACGGTCGGTTGCCAAACTGCTCGGATTGAATCCAAGCGGCGCCGACCTTTCGTGCATCACGTTCACGTCGGGTGGCACCGAAGCCAACAATTTGGCGATTTTCGGTGCGGCGACCGCCAATCGCCGCCTCGGTCGTCACATCGTCACGACCGCCATCGAACACCCGTCCGTTCTCGAGGCGATGAAACAGCTGGAGCGCGAAGGCTTTGAGCTGACCCTCGTTTCCCCCGACGAAAACGGTGATGTTGACGCCGCCGATCTTGCAAACGCATGTCGTGAGGATACGGTGCTGGTGTGCGCGATGCTGGTCAACAACGAGCTCGGCACACTGTTGCCGATCAAGGAAGCTGTCCCGCTCATTCGCCGTCGCTCTCCCAAAGCGGTGATTCATTGCGATGCCGTGCAAGCGGCGGGCAAAATCCCGCTCAAGGTCTTGTCGCTCGACGTCGACACCATGAGCATCAGCGGACACAAGCTCCATGCCCCCAAAGGCGTCGGCGCGCTGTATGTCAAGCGCGGCGTCCGCCTTGTCCCTCGCGCCTACGGCGGCGGACAGGAAAAGGGATTGCGCCCCGGAACGGAAGCCGTTCCCGCCATTGCCGCCTTCGGCGCCGCGATCGACGCGTTGCCGCCGACCGCTTCACAACTGGCGTATTTTTCGATGTTGTCCGAACGCTTGACGCAAGGCTTGCGTGAGATTGACGGCGTGGTGCTTCGCACCCCGACAAAACACGTGCCGTATATTCAAAGCCTGTCCGTTTGCGGCTTTAAAAGCGAAACGCTTGTGCATTTTCTTGCCGAACGCGACATTTTTGTGTCGGCGGGCTCGGCTTGCGCAAAAGGACATGAAAGCCACGTTCTCAAAGCGCTGGCGATCTCGCCGTCGGAACTGTCTTCGGCGCTTCGCATCAGCTTATCTCATACCAACACCGCCGCCGACATCGATGCGCTGCTTGATGCGTTGCATCAAGCCGTTGCTTCGCTCGTGCGCGCGAACTGACCATCTGATTTCTATTCCAGCGAAAGGATGATTTCTCATGTCTGAAAAAGACAATCTTTTCCTCTACACGGACATTACCCCCGATACGCCCGACGACGCGGACATGACGCAAGACAACGTTGCGGACGAGCCCGTGATCGTGGTGGATGACACGGCTCCCACCGAAGCACCGGAAGCCGCTGAAACGGCGCAACCCTCGGTCGAGGAAACCGCCGTTGCCGACGAGCCGACCGAAAGCGACGCGCTCGAAGAAGAATTCCGCTCGCCCGACGGCGACGCCGAGATCGTGGTGCCGAGCTTTTCGGGCACGGCCGACGCGTTGACCGCCGCTCCGAAAGCGAAACCCGCGCCGATCGAAGAACCCGCCGCACCGACCGCGACACCGCCCGCCGACACCAAGGTCGAAGAGCCCGCCGCGCCGGAAGCACCCTTGAAGCGCCATCCCTTGATGCGCGTGCTCGGCGAGCTGGTACCTCACATCGGCGATCAAATGTTTGACATCGTGCGCAAAACCGTCATGATCATCGGTATCATTGCGTTTATCACCGCCGGTGTGGCATTCGTAACGATCTCCTTTGTCGAACCGATCCAATATGAACAAAAAATGGAGTCGCTTCGCCACCAATACGATCCCGACGGCACGCTTGAGCTGACGGAAGACGAGCAAAACTACAAATACCCCGAGGGCATGGATCCGTCCTTCAAAAAGCTGTATTATCAAAACAGTGACGTTCGCGGCTGGATCACCTACAACACCACCGACAAGTCGACGTTCAACATCGATTATCCGATCGTGCAAAGTGCGGACAACGATTACTATTTGTTCCACGATTTCAACGGCACCTACAACAAAAACGGTGTGCTGTTCTTCGACTATCGCAACCAATTGTCCTCCCCCAACGCCACCAACCGCAACACCATCATTTACGGTCACAACATGGCGAGCGGTCAAATGTTTGCGGGACTCAACAAGCTGTTGTGGGGCGTGGATACCGCCCGTCTCGCGCCGACGTTCACGATGAACACGATTTACGAGAAGGCGGAATACAAAGTGTTCGCCGTCATGCTTGTCAACAATACATCCACCGAGGGCATCCCGTTTGGCTATCTGCGCACCGAATTCAACGACAACGTGGACTTCGCGTCGTTCCTGTCGGAGATCCTCGCCCGTTCGCTGTATATCTACGGTGACGTCGATGTGCGCCCCGATGACGAGATCGTGACGCTCTCGACCTGCACCGACAACGACTTGGCACACTTCACCGACGGCCGCACCGTCGTCGTGGCGCGTAAAGTGCGCGAGGGCGAAAACCCCGCCACCGACGTGTCACAAATCAGCTACAACGCGGACGTGATCATGCCGTACGCGTGGTATGAAAACCAAAAACAACAACCGCACCCCTACTACACCAACCAAGGCTATGTGATCCAACCGCTGGATTCGCTGATGGATTATTTGGCAACCTCCACCGCTCCCGAGGGTGCGACCACCACGACCTTCACCCTTTACACCGACGCCAACGGCACCTTTGGTTTGATCTCGTCTCTTAACACGACCGTGATGACCAACATCAACGGACAACCGATCACGGGACAACCGCAACCGATCGGTCTCGCGGTCGATTCCACCCCGATTAACTATTACGTGGGAAGCAGCTTTGATTACGCTCGCACGAAGGTGACCCTGTTGCTGTCCGACGGCACCAAGCAACCGCTCGATTCCATGCTTTGCGCTGTCACGGGCTTCAACTCCTCAAAGGCGGGCGAATGTAAAGTGACGATGCACTACGGTAGCTTGAACGCCACCTTCAACGTCAACTTCTTCGATCTGCCGACCGATCCGTCCGAGGACGAAGTCGTCACCACCACGACCACCAAGGTCGCTACGACGACCACCAAGACGCCGACCCCGACCACAATGTCGACCACGGCACCCACCACTCCCACGTCTTCGACGACCAAAAACCCGAACATCAACTTCCCGGACAGAACCTCGGCTACAACCTCGACCACCCTCACGACCACCGTCGAAACGACAGACCCCACCGAGACCGAAGTTCCTGCGCCTTAATTCGTTCAAAAAGGAGAACTCACCATGACTTTTACTCCTGACGAGATCCTGCTCATCAAAAACGGTGAGCTGGCACTCAAAGGTCTTAACCGCGGCACCTTTGAAGCCGTGCTGCTTAAGAACTTGCGCCGCCGTTTGAAATCGGTCGGACGCTTCTCGCTGCGCAAATCGCAATCCACCATCTACGTCGAGCCGCTCGACGAATGGGCGGATATGGACGAAGCGGGTCGCAGTGTCGCACAGGTATTCGGCATTGCCGCCTATTCACGCGCAAAGGTCGTCGCCAAGGAACTCGAGGCGATCCAAGCCGCTACCCCCACCTATTTGGCAGATATGCTGTCCACCGCCAAAACCTTCAAGGTGGAATCCAAGCGCGCGGATAAAACGTTCCCGCATCCGTCGCCCGTCATCAGCCGTGAGGTCGGCGCCGCCGTATTGACGGCATTCCCCCATCTTCGCGTCGACGTTCACAACCCCGACGTGGTCGTGAACATTGAAGTGCGCGAGGCGGGCGCTTATATCCACACCAAACAACTTCCCGCCGCAGGCGGCATGCCCGTCGGCACGGCGGGCAAAGCGGCGATCCTCATTTCGGGCGGCATCGATTCCCCCGTCGCCGCCTATATGATGGCCAAACGCGGCATCGCGCTGACCGCCATTCACTTTGCGTCTCCGCCCTACACCAGCGAACGCGCCGAAGAAAAGGTGTGTGAACTGCTCCGTCAAGTCAGTCTCTACGCCGGTCACATCAAAGTGCTGGTCGTGCCGTTCACAGAACTGCAAGAGGCGATTCGTGACAACTGCCCCGAAGAACTGTTTACCCTTGTGATGCGCCGCATGATGATGCGTATCGCGTCGATGGTGGCGACAAACGAGGGTTGCGGCGCGCTGATCACGGGCGAAAGCCTCGGTCAGGTCGCCAGCCAAACGATCCCCGCGCTTGCCTGCACCGATGCGGTCGCGACACTTCCCGTATTCCGTCCCGTGATCGGTATGGACAAAGAGGAAATCATCCGCATCGCGCGCAAGATCGAAACCTTCGATATTTCCATTCAACCGTACGAGGACTGCTGCACCGTCTTCACCCCGCGCCATCCGCGCACGCGCCCGACACTCGACATGCTTGACCAAGCCGAAGCGGCATGGGACTGGCAACCGATGCTCGAACGCGCCGCCGAAAACGCGCGTCTTGTGCGATTGTAATATTGATAAAAACCATGCCCTGTATGAATGTTCCCGTTCATACAGGGCATCCTTTTGTATACGACGATATTCGGTTTTACAGAAGGGAGACGTTTTTTGTGGATTGGACCATGTTGATCAAAGCCTTCGCGGTGGGTGGTGCGATTTGCACAGTGGGACAACTGCTCATCGTGTACACGCAACTCACGCCCGCGCGCATTTTGGTATCGTTTGTGGTACTGGGAGTGGCGCTGACGGGGCTTGGCATTTATGAACCGCTTGTGGATTTTGCGGGCGCGGGGGCAACCGTGCCGCTGACGGGCTTTGGCTATTCTCTCGCCAAGGGCGTCGAAAGTGCTGTCGATGTGCACGGGTTTTCGGGTGTGCTGACAGGTGGTCTGTCCGCCACGGCAGGCGGCATCGCGGCGGCGATTTTCTTTGGTTTGCTTTGCGGGATCTTGGCACCGCAAAAGCAAAAAACGTGACTTTACAAGACAGGGATTGTGTGCTATACTGTTCCTATCTTTTGATTTTGTAAAAGGTAGGGATATAGAATATGGCAAAAATTCAAATGACTACGCCGCTCGTCGAGATGGACGGCGACGAAATGACCCGCATTTTGTGGCAAGCGATCAAGGACAAGCTCATTCTTCCGTTTGTCGACCTCAAAAGCGAATATTACGACCTCGGTCTGCCCTATCGTGACGAGACCAACGATCAAGTCACGGTGGACGCCGCCAACGCGATCAAAAAATACGGCGTCGGCGTGAAATGCGCGACCATCACCCCCAACGCACAACGCGTGAAGGAATACAACCTCAAGGAAATGTGGAAGAGCCCCAACGGCACCATCCGCGCCATGCTCGACGGCACGGTGTTCCGCGCTCCCGTGCTCGTGAAAGGCGTTGCGCCCACGGTTTCGACCTGGAAAAAGCCGATCACGCTTGCCCGTCACGCCTACGGCGACATTTACAAGAACACCGAACTGCAAGCGCAAGCAGGCAGTAAGGCGGAGCTTGTCGTGACCGCTCCCGACGGCACCGAGACCCGCGCGCTGATCCACGATTTTGCCAAAGGCAGCGGCATTGTGCAAGGTGTGCACAACACCGACGCGTCGATCTCCAGCTTCGCGCACGCATGCTTCCAATTCGCACTCGACACCAAGCAAGACCTCTGGTTCTCCACCAAAGATACCATCTCGAAGACGTATGACCACCGCTTCAAGGACATTTTTGCGGAAATCTATGCGTCCGATTACAAAGAGAAGTTCGAAGCCGCAGGTATCGAGTTCTTCTACACCCTCATCGACGACGCTGTGGCGCGCGTGGTGCGCTCCGAAGGCGGCTTTATCTGGGCTTGCAAGAACTACGACGGCGACGTCATGAGCGACATGGTGGCGACCGCGTTCGGTTCGCTTGCCATGATGACGAGTGTGCTCGTCTCCCCCGACGGCAACTACGAATACGAAGCGGCGCACGGCACCGTGACCCGTCACTATTACCGTCACCTCGAGGGCGGCGAAACTTCGACGAACTCCGTCGCGACCATCTTCGCTTGGACGGGTGCTCTGCGCAAGCGCGGCGAGCTTGACAACCTGCCCGAATTGATGGCATTCGCCGACAAGCTTGAAAAAGCCACCATCGACACCATCGAAAGCGGCACGATGACCAAAGACCTCGTCGGTCTGTCGACGCTTGAAAACAAGACCGCTGTCAACAGCATGGAATTCCTCGATGCTATCGCGGCACGTTTGGCATAATCTCGAAAAAGCCTCCGCTTTTGAAAAGCGGAGGCTTTTTTTGCGCGCACACATCTATAAACGGATAAATATTTTCTCTTGCATAATTTGCCGAATCATGCTATACTGAATGTGTCTGTATGCTCATTTTGTTTCAAGAAAGGAGCACCCTTTATGAAGTATATTTGGAAAGCAACGGCTTGTGCCGCTTCGCTCGTTGTGGCGGCGACGACGTTTGCCGCGTGTTCCCCGAACACGGACGGCGACACCCAAACCACCACCACACCGGTTGAAACGCAACCCACCGTCACCACCACGACGACCCAACACGGTTCTTTGGCGGCAAGCGACGTGATCGTGCGCTCGGGTCCCGGTCTTGAGTATGACGCCATTGGCGGCATCACCTACAACGAGGAAATCGTCATTCTCGGTCGCGAGGGCGACTGGTATCGCATTCAATTCGGCGATCAAGTCGGTTACATCAGCGCGCAATACGTCGATGTGGACGGCGAGCCGAACACCTCTGAGATGGTCGAATCGCTCAAAACAACGAAAACCACGGTGAAGACCACGACCACCAAGAAGGCGACCACCACGACCAAAAAAGGTGAAACCACCACCACCAAAAAAGGCGCCACAACCACCACCAAAAAAGGTGATACCACCGCCGCAAACGGTGACACGCAAACAACCACCGCCACCAACGCCGTGACCACCACGACCGACGGCAACGCTGTCGAAATCGTCACGGGTATTCCCGAAACCGTTTTTGTCGACGATTTCGAATGGTAAAACTCGCATATTTTAAACTTTACAATAAAGAGGGATCAACGTATGTCCGGACACTCCAAATGGAACAACATTAAACGTAAAAAAGAGAAGACCGACGGTCAAAAAGCGAAAGTCTTCACCAAGCTCGCCCGCGAAATTGCCGTGGCGATCAAGGAAGGCGGTTCTGCCGACCCCGCTTCGAACTCCCGCCTGAAGGACTGCATCGCCAAAGCGAAAGCGGCGAACGTCCCCAATGACAACATCGATCGCGTCATCAAAAAGGCGTCGGGCGAAGGCAACGCCGACAACTACGAAGCGCTGACCTACGAAGGTTACGGCCCGAGCGGCATCGCCGTCATCGTTGAGACGCTCACCGACAACCGCAACCGCACCGCGGGCGAGATGCGCCACTATTTCGACAAATACGGCGGCAACCTCGGTCAAACGGGTTGCGTGTCCTTCATGTTTAACAAGAAGGGCATCTTGGTCATCGAAGCAGAAGGTCTTGACGAGGATCAAGTGATGGAAGACGCGCTCGAAGCGGGTGCTTCCGATTTCGCCGCCGACGAAGATGTGTTCGAGATCACCACCGATCCCGACGATTTCTCGGGTGTGCGTGACGATTTGGAAGCCAAAGGCTACACCTTCGTGTCCGCGGAAGTCGAAATGGTTCCCGACGTGTACAGCACCATCGACGACCCCGATCTGTGCATCAAAATGGACAAGTTGCTCGACATGCTCGACGACAACGACGACGTGCAAAACGTCTGGCACAACTGGGAACGCCCCGAAGAATAATACAAATAAAAAACGGGATGTCGCACAACGCGGCATCCCGTTTTGTTTATTCTCCGTAAAAAATGCTGTCGAAATCGGTTTCCAAAATTTCTTTGAGAAGCAAAATCTCATCGGGATACAGATGACGTTGCCCGACTTCGATTTTGGCGAGCGCACTGCGCGTGATGTCGCATCCGCGAAGTTGCAACTTTGCAGACAGCACATCCTGTGTCATGCCCTTTTTCTCGCGCAATCGCCGAATGTTGTTTCCGATTTTCGTTTCAAGCTCTTTGTTCACACCGCCACTCCTTTGCACCTGTTTAGGAACAAACCTCTTGACAGTATTGTAGCCGCGTGTTATGATGAAATTGCACCTATATAGGTGCAATTTCGAACTTCGGAGGAAAGGTTGAAAAAATGAAAGCATTGGTTTGTGAAATGTGCGGTTCGCATGATATGATTAAGCAAGATGGTTATTATATATGTCAAACTTGCGGCACCAAATACACTGTTGAAGAAGCACGAAAACTGATGATCGAAGGCACAGTTAAAATAGAAGGCACAGTTAAAATAGATGAAACCCAAAAGCAAGAGAACTTTTTTGAGTTAGCGCAAACGGCCTACGCAGGGAACAATAACAAAAGCGCTGAAGAGCATTGTGATAAAGCACTTGCTATTGATCCTGCTAACTACCAAATTTGGCTTTTAAAAGGTAAAGCGGTTGGTTGGCAAACCACACTTCTGAAAATGCGTATCGCAGAAGCAATGGAATGCTTTAACAAGGCGATTGAATATGCTCCCGATACTGAAAAAGAATCTGTAAAAAGCAAAAGCTTTTATGAACTGTTACTGTTTGCACGTTCTGTTTTGAATTCATGCGAGAGCTTTTATCCTAATGAGCCAACATACGAAAATGCCACTCACTTTGTAAATCATTTCCGTGAGGCGCATACTGTGGTTCTTTCTTTTATCGAAAAATATGGAGTTGTGGCGGAACAACATTTATCCGACTTTTATAACGGAGTTGCAAACAGTTTTATTTCATCTGCAAATAAGGTGCATTCCAACTTTCTGTCACAAGCTCTTGATCCTTATGAAGCCACAAACTCCGGTATGTTTACTTCACAGACAACTATAAAAACCAGATGCTATTATTCTTCGTGGCAAGAATATGCCTTGTGTGCACACGGATATTTTCACGTATTGGAAGAAGCTCTTGAGTTGCCACAGGGGGTAAAAGCAAAGCAATGCCGCTCGATCATCCAAACAATAGAAAGCATGCTCAATCATTGTGTGTACACGCGAGAAGGTACGTCAATGCCTGTGGAACGCCCAAAATACACAGCAGCTATGAATCGAGTCCTGAAGAAAGCACAGGATAAATTAACGATATTGGATCCCAACTACCAAGTTCCTGAAACACCATCGGGTGGTTGCTACGTCGCCACCGCGGTTTACGGTTCTTATGATTGCCCCGAGGTTTGGACACTTCGTCGCTTCCGTGATGATACCCTTGCCGCCACGTGGTATGGCCGTGCATTTATCCGCAGCTACTATGCCATCAGTCCGACATTGGTGAAATGGTTTGGTGAAACCCAATGGTTTAAGAACCTTTGGAAGCCGACATTGGATACCATGGTGAGTCATTTAAACGAATGCGGTGTGCAAGCTACACCCTATTATGATCGCCAATAGTAATTGGCTCGTGTGTATTTCGATCGTTCTCTATACGTTGTTAAGACACACTCTCTTGCTTTCTCTTTTTGACCGGTTTAAATTGTGATATATCATTGCCGTGCGAAAGACAACAATAAAAAAGGATGTCGCATAAGCGACATCCTTTTTTATTGTTTATAATCGACCGATCAAAACCGTCAGGATCGCGCGCGCATCGGCGCTGTTCTTCAAGCCGTCACCGTTAACGTCGCTGACCACGGCGATCGTGTAAGACGACAGCACGGTGTCGCTGTCGGCAATTTCAAGAACCAGACCCGTTTCGGTGACCGTTTCAACGTCGACGCCAACGCCCGCATTGGCCCCCTCTTCGAGGGGGGCTGTCGCGGCGAACACCGTGACTGGGGGAGTTTAAGGGAACTACGAGTGGAGTGTTAACCCCCCTCTGTCTTCGGCTTCGCCGAATCCACCTCCCTCTTAGAGGGACGCAAGGTCGCGCTATGCGCGACGGAACCCCTCCAACACTCGCCGGACGCTCACGCCGTAAGTTTGTAGTGCCGAAAAAACGTCCCGTTACGAATCGCAACGGGACGGTCGTTTACTGTATTAATCGCCTTCCACTTCCAACAAGGCGGCTTGTTCTTTTTCGATTTGAGGATCATACGACAGCATGGGTTCGACGTTTTTGCCCTTGATGCGACGATCGACATAGTTCTTGACGATCTTCATGACAAGGGGCGCGAGCGCGACCACACCAATCAAGTTGGGAATCATCATCAAGCCGTTGAAGGTATCCGACAGATCCCACGCAAGGCCGCCTTCCATGACAGCGCCCGCAATGATCATCGCAACGAAGATGACTTTATACACCTTCACGCCTTTGGAGCCGAACAGGTATTCCACCGCTTTCGAGCCGTATTGCGACCAACCGAGCACGGTCGTGAACGCGAAGAACAGCATCGCGATCGCGACAAAGCCGCCGCCGATCGGGCCGAACACACCGCTGAACGCTTGCGACACCAAGGTGTCACCGTTCACACCCGCATCGGGTGCGCCGGTCTCAAGGTTGATGTAACCGGTGGACAACACCACGATCGCCGTCATGGTGCACACGATCATCGTATCGAAGAACACTTCGAAGATGCCCCACATGCCTTGCTTGACAGGCTCTTTGACGTTCGACGAGGAGTGCACCATCACCGACGAGCCGAGACCCGCTTCGTTGGAGAACACGCCGCGTTTGAAGCCTTGGGTCATGGTTTTT
Organism: Acutalibacteraceae bacterium; assembly: GCA_045637645.1. Classification (GTDB taxonomy): domain Bacteria; phylum Bacillota; class Clostridia; order Oscillospirales; family Acutalibacteraceae; genus RGIG1959. Next base: position 45,765 of record JAZTZV010000016.1, read on the forward strand.
TGGATCAACACACCGATGCCGCCGCCGAGAAATGCCGCCGGCTGGAACGCATAGCGGAAGATCGCCACAAACATGTCGCCGACTTGGTCGATGTTGAGGCAGAGGATAATAAGCGAGCCGATGACATAGGTGATCGCCATGAACGGCACGACGATTTCCGCGAATTTCGCGATACGCTTCAAGCCGCCGATGATAATCAGCGCGCCGAGAACGAGAAGCATCGCACCGACGATCCAGTTGGCATACGGCACGCCGAGCAGCGCATGGTCAAGCGTAGCGTTGCTCGCAAGGAGATAGCCCTCCTTGTCGCCGACTTGCACTTTCCACCAATCGCCGCGATATTGATACGTTTGCACGGAATCGCCGTTTGCGAGGAAGGCTAACGCCTTGTCCATCGCGGTAGCATCATCATACACAAACGCGCCGTTCGCCGCCGAGATCGAGTAGGTCGTTTCGCCGTCGGCTTCCACCGCGGTCACCGCCGCCGCATCAACATAACCGACCTTGTCGTCTTGCTTGACAATGTAATACGTTTCTTTTTTCTCCGTCACGTCGAGCGTCGCATCTTTCGACAACACCGCCGTCACATTCGTCATGTCGTACACCGTCGCGCCATCCGTCACGATGTGCGCCGCTTGCGTTTTCGGGAAGAACGCATCTTCCATGTTCAGCACGATCTTGTTGACCTGCGCCATGTTACCGATACCGAACGAGGCAAGGATCGCAAAGCACGCGAACAGCACCGCCAGCACTTTGGCAATGCCGCCGAAGCCCTTTTTCTTGCCGAGACCGTCGGTCAGATAATACATCGCGCCGCCCGACCATTCGCCGTCTTTGTTTTTGCGGCGGAAGAAGATGCCCAGCACGTTTTCCGAGAAGTTGGTCATCATGCCGAAGAATGCGGCGACCCACATCCAGAACACCGCACCGGGGCCACCCGTCACGATCGCGGCGGCAACGCCCGCGATGTTACCCGTGCCGATGGTGGCGGCAAGCGCCGCGCACAGCGCTTGGAACTGGGAAATGTTTTTCTTGTCGTTGCTCTTGGTGGACTTGCTGTCCTTTTTGAACACGGTCATGATGGTGTGTTTCCACCAATGCCCCACGCGGGTCACTTGGAAGCCTTTGGTGAGCACCGTCATCAGCACACCCGTGCCGATGAGCAACGCCAAACCGGGCAAGCCCCACACGGCACTGTTGATCCAGCCGTTGATTTGAGTGATTGTTTCGATCATAATTTCTCCTCCTAAAACTGAAAAGAAAAGCGAGCCGCAAAACGCGACTCGCCGAAAAGAACACAAAAACACCTTTTCAAAAGAAAGGGGAAGTTGCTTTGTCCTTTTGCCTGAGAGATTCGCGCATCACGCCTTGCACCTTCGGCACCCGCTCGAAGCGGGATTCTCCAAAGCTCCGTCCGCTTACAGTCCTTGTTCCTGAGAGTGTTACTCCTTCGGCAGCGCCGCACGCACTTTTCTGCAAGCATCAATCGGAAATATTCAAATGTTGTTCTATTATAGTCCTTTCTTGCGAAGATTGCAAGCATTTTTTTAAAAAAAGCCGCAAATGCATGAACTGTTGCTTGTCACCGTTTATAAGATGTGATATACTGATTTATATATATCTATGATAAGGGGTTTTTCACTATGTCATCTTCCGCATTTATCGCCATCGTCGGTTGCCCGAACGTCGGCAAATCGTCCCTTCTCAACCGCATGGTGGGACAAAAAGTCGCCATCGTTTCGGATAAACCGCAAACCACGCGCACCCGTATCATGGGTGTATTGACTGAAGAAGAAACCCAACTCGTGTTTCTTGACACACCCGGTTTGCACCGTCCGCGCACGCGACTCGGCGATTTCATGGTGAAATCCATCGGCGAAGCGGTCAGCAGCGTCGACGCGGCGATGCTTGTCGTGGAACCGAACGCCCGCGTGCGCGAGGAAGAACGCGAATTGATCGCCCAAATGAAGCAAAGTCGCATGCCTGCGATTTTGGTCATCAACAAAATTGACCTCGTAGAAGACAAAGCAACGTTACTTGAGACCATCGTTGCCTACAAAGACGAATATGACTTCGAAGCCATTCTCCCCGTCAGCGCCGTGTCGGGCGACGGTGTGGACGCGCTTGTTAAAGAGCTCAAGGGTTTTGCGTTTGACAGCCCGCATTTCTTCCCCGACGACATGGTCAGCGACCAGCCCGAACGCGTGCTTGCCGCGGAACTCATCCGCGAGCAGATCCTGCGCGTGATGCGCGATGAAGTGCCGCACGGCGTCGCGGTCGTGACCGAAAGCTTCAAAGAAGGTACCACCACCGCCGGCGAGCCGATCGTGCACATCGACTGCGTGATCTATTGCGAGCGCGATTCGCACAAAGGCATGCTCATCGGCAAGGGCGGCGCGCGTCTCAAAGCGGTGTCCTCCGCCGCACGCCGCGAGATGGAAACCCTTCTCGACACCAAAGTCGACCTCAAGACTTGGATCAAAGTCAAAGAAGACTGGCGCAACCGTCAAGGCTTGCTCACAGGCTTCGGATATCAACTGTAATTGCATACATATTGCCGCCGCGAAGCATATTATAAATAGGTCTTCCCCTTGAAGGGAAGCCTTCGGTAAAGGCGGCGATGATATTGGATAAACACGAATTGTGGGCGGTGTTCGCAAAAACGGGGCGCGTGGAAGATTATCTGCGCTACCGCGAGGCGGTGACAAACGCCGCACCCGCAACGCAAGAGGAGTCTCATCATGGCGCTGACGGCAAAGGGACTGATCGTCCGCGAATTTCATATCGGTGAAGCGGATCGCTTTGTCACGGTGCTGACGGACACGCATGGCGTGATCCGTGCATCGGTGCGCGGTGCCAGACGCGTCAACAGTCGAAGCGGTGCTTCGACGCGCTTACTGTCGTATGCGACACTCTCGCTCGTCAAAGGGCGAGAGAAATACATCGTCGACACCGCCGTTCCCGAACGCGTCTTTTTCGCAACCGGCGGCGACGTCGAACAAATTGCGCTTGCGCAATATTTTTGTGAACTGTTCGCGGCGGTATCGCCGCAAGAAGAACCCGCCGCTCCGTTTTTGCAGTTGCTTCTCAACGCACTTCATTTGCTTGAAAAGGGCGAGGATCGCGACCGCATCAAAGCGGTCACGGAACTGCGCTTGATGACGATGGCGGGATACACTCCCGATTTGTCTGCGTGCCGCTGTCGCGCGCTTCACGCGCCGCTGACATTCGATCCGATGGGCGGTGTACTCGGATGCGCTTCGTGCAGTCGCGGCGGCATCCCGCTGTCGCCCACCGTGCTTGACGCAATGCGCCACATTGTGAGCGCCGAGCCGTCGCGCGTATTTTCGTTCCGTTTGCCGACGGACGCGTGTTCGCAGCTTGCCGACATCACCGAACGGTTTGCCGCGTGCCAGTTGTCACGCCCGTTTAAAACGCTGGAATTTTATCATAGCTTATCGAACATAGGAGTATCCGTATGACCACACACAACTTGGCTCCTGCGCTTGAACTGTCCAAAGTGCTCGAGTTGTTAGCCGACAAAACCGCCACCGCCGATGCGCGCGAGGCGGCGCTCAATTTAACGCCGTCGCCGTATTTGCGCGAAGTCGAACATCTTCTCGCCGAAACCGACGATGCCTCCCGCTTGATTGCGGGTTACGGCGCGCCGTCTTTCGGTCATGTCAAAAACATGAAAAACGCGCTTCACCGCGGTGCGGCGGGCGCGATGCTGTCGCTTCGCGAATGCTTGGATATTGCGACACTGTTGCGCACGGTGCGCGCACTGTCGGAATGGCGAAGCAAATGCGCGGGAGTGGAAACGGTACTGGACGATCGCTTTGACGCGCTCTCGCCCAATCGTTTTCTCGAGGATCGCATCGCGATGACCGTTTCGTCCGAGGAGGAAGTCGCCGACACCGCGTCAACGGAGCTGGCGACCATCCGCCGCAAGATGCGCGCCGCCGCACAGCGTGTGCGCGAGCAACTTGACAAAATGGTGCGCTCACCCGCCTACCAAAAATTGTTGCAGGATCCCATCGTCACCATTCGCGGCGGACGCTTCGTCGTTCCCGTCAAAGCGGAGCATCGCTCCGAGGTGCCGGGCCTTGTTCACGACACCTCCGCCTCGGGCGCGACGGTGTTCATCGAGCCGATGGGCGCGGTGGAAGCCAACAACGAAATCAAGGTGTTGCAATCCAAAGAAGAAGCGGAAATCGAACGCATTCTCTTTGCGCTGTCAGCGGATATCGGCAGTTTTTCTCAGGCGCTGTCGGGACAATACGACATTCTGGTTGAACTCGACTTGATCTTCGCCAAAGCGGCGCTCGGCTATCAAATGAACGCCGCCAAACCCACCGTCAGCGACGACGGCGTGACGATCCTCAAAGCGGCGCGCCATCCCCTCATCGACAAAAACAAGGTCGTGCCGATCGACGTGACGCTCGGCGACACCTTTGATACCCTCGTCATCACCGGCCCGAACACGGGCGGCAAAACCGTGACACTCAAAACCATCGGTTTGCTGACGCAAATGGTCGGTTGCGGCTTGTTGCCGCCGTGCAGCAGCGGCAGTCATCTGTCGGTGTTCGATCATATTTTGGTCGACATCGGCGACGAGCAATCCATTGAACAAAACCTGTCAACCTTCTCCGCGCACATGACCAATGTGGTGCGCATTATGCAGACCGCCGACTCCCGCTCGCTCGTTCTTCTTGACGAGCTCGGCTCGGGCACCGACCCTGTCGAAGGTGCGGCGCTCGCCACAGCGATCCTTGAGCAACTCCGCGCGCAGGGTGCGCGCATCGCCGCAACCACCCACTACGCCGAACTCAA